>CAYMUD010000428.1:0-1335 GCA_964393495.1 uncultured Clostridia bacterium
ACCAAGACAATAAAAAGGTATAAGCTTTTGAAAGCTTATACCTTTAATTTTTTTTGTAGAATTTCTAATTTTTTATAATAAATAATTCAAAACACTTGATACTTTACCATTCTTTATGTAAACTCGCGGAACTCGCCGGGTAATTCTAGATACTATTTCATTTTTATTTGTTTGTGCTTTTTCTGATAGTTCTTGAACTGATACAGTATTATTTGAACCATCAGACCATATAATTACCTCCTGTCCAAGATATGGATTTTGAATATTACTTACATCAATCATGCACTGATCCATGCATAAAACTCCTATTATAGGGCATCTTTTATTATCAACAGTTACTTCACCTTTACCAAACATATTTCTAGGATATCCATCGCCATAACCAAAAGGAACAGTTGCGATTATTGTTTCTTTTTCTGCTATCCAAGCATAATCATAACTGACACCTTCTCCTTTTGAAAGAGTTCTTATACTTGATATCTTAGACTTAAATGTTCCTATATTTTTTAAATCAATATTTTCGTTTTTAAAAGATTTCAAACCATATATAGCTGCGCCAGGTCTTATCATATCCAATCTAAAATTAGGATAGTCTATAGCTGAAATACTATCACAAATATGATAATATTTTGCTTTTAAATTATTTTCTTCTAAATAATTAATTAAATATTTGAATTTTTCTAATTGCTCTAAATCATCTTCATAAGATTTTAATGCTAGATGAGAAAAGATTCCTTCAATATATAAATTTTTTAATTTAAATATTTCAGAAATAATTTTCATTGATTCTTTATTATGATTAAAACCTAATCTATTAAAGCCGGTATTATATTTAATATGTATAGTAATAGTTTTGTTAAATTTTTTTCCAAGTTCAGATAATAGTTGAGCTTGCTTATAAGAAAAAATAGTAATTGTTAAATTATATTTAATAGCTGTTTCCAGATAGTAATCCGGGGTATGACCCATTATGAATATATTATATTCAGAGTTTGATTTTTTTAACTCTACTGCTTCTAAAAGATTGGCTACAGCTAAATATTTAACACCAGAATTATGTAAAGTAGGTGCTATATGGGTGACGCCGTATCCATAACTATTAGATTTAACTACAGATGATATATCAACATTCTCTCCGACTAAATTTCTTATTTCTTTTATATTATGTTCCAAGGCATCTAAATTTACTTCTAAATAAGTGTCCCTTAAAAAATCATTTCTAATCATAATAAATCACCTTAAATGTTCAGGTATTATTTCTCTAGAAATCATCTCATCATAACTTTGTTTTTTTACGATTAATTCAGATTCTCCATTTTTAACTAAAACTACTGC
>CAYMUD010000429.1:0-1335 GCA_964393495.1 uncultured Clostridia bacterium
GAAAACGCCCCATTTTACGGGGCTAATAACTATTCAATCAAGAAATCTATGATATTAATTACTTTGATCCCGGAGTAGTCGTTGAAGACTGTTTGATCCATGGTCAAAATATATTTTGGATAATTATCAGAGATGGATTCAAGTGATCTAAGTTCTCGTTCCCTGGTTTGTTCATCCATGATTGTTGCTGAAACCTGGTAGTAGATTTTTTCATCGGGTTTTGTAGCTACAAAGTCAACTTCTAAGGAACCTATTTTTCCAATAGTTACATTATAGCCGCGTCTTAATAGTTCTAGATAAACAATGTTCTCTAAAACATGACCGTAATCTGTGTTGCGTAGCCCGGTAAATTGGTTTCGGATTCCCGTATCTACGATGTAATACTTTTCAAGAGTTTTCAAAAACATTTTGCCTTTTAAGTCATAACGGTTTGCCTTATAAATGATAAATGCATTTTCCAGCATCTTTAAATAATTATCGATAGTTTCACTTGTTGTTTTCCTGCCACTAGAAGTTAGATAGTCACTTATTTTCTTAGTGGAGACGATACTACCAATATTTGCAGCGATGAATTTTAAAATGCTTTCAAGTAGGGCAGCATCTCTGACCCCATTTCTTTCAACAACATCTTTCATGAGAACAGTATTGTAGATACCTTCTAGGAAAGGGCCGATAATATCTGGATTATCTAATAGTTCAACTACAGTGGGGAGACCTCCATACTGTATGTATTGATTGAATATCTCTAGAAGGTTACTTTCATTATCTGATTCTAAGAAATTCAAATATTCTTTGAAAGATAAAGGCTGCATTTTAATTTCAACATATCGGCCTGACAATAATGTGGAAAGCTCAGAAGATAATAGATACGCATTTGATCCTGTTATATAAATGTCGACATTGGCATCTACTAGGAAAGAATTAATAACTTTTTCCCATGAAGATACCTGCTGGACTTCGTCAAGAAGAATATAATGTTTTTCGTTTTTATCAATAATGTGATCTTTAATGTAGGCATGGAGTTCTTTGTAAGTAGTAATATCATCAAATTCAAAAGATTCAAAGTTCATACGGATAATATGATCTTTGGTAACACCGCTTGCAATCAGATAATTCTCGAAAAGTGAAAGCAATGTTGATTTACCTGAACGTCTTAGACCAGTAATTACCTTAATTAATTTTTTATCCTTGAATTTTATTAATTGATTAAGATATAAATCTCGATTTTTCATAGCATTACCTCCTAATAAGAGTATAAACCAATAATTATATATAATCAATAATTATTCGAGTATAACTGAAAAACTATTGAAAATATAATGTTATTGGGTTATG
>CAYMUD010000430.1:0-1332 GCA_964393495.1 uncultured Clostridia bacterium
GAAAAAAAGTGTGAAAAAGAACAAGCAGTATAAAAAACAAAATATAAAATGGAGGTATAACAATGATCAATTTAAGTTTTGACATGACACAAACGCTTTTTATCGCAGTTATATTATTATTAATAGGGGGCGTAATCAAAAGCAAAGTAAAATTTTTAGAAAAATACTGTATTCCATCTCCTGTAATTGGGGGACTACTATTTTCAGTAGTAGTTTTAATTCTAAGACAAGCAGGAATAGTTACCCTTGTATTTGATAAAACTTTGCAACAATTTTTCATGAATTTATTCTTTACAGCATGTGGTTTTGCAGCTAGTATTACTTTGCTAAAAAGTGGTGGAAAAAAAGTTATCACCTTTCTAGGTTTAGCAGCAGCATTAGCATTTTTACAAAATGTTACAGCAGTTAGCTTATCAAAAGTTTTAAATATAGAGCCTATGATGGCCTTAATGACTGGTTCAATACCTATGACAGGTGGACATGGAAATGCAGCAGCATTTGCACCAATAGCCGAAGAAATGGGATATACGGGTGCAATATCAGTTGCGGTAGCAGCAGCAACTTTTGGTTTAGTAGCTGGATCTATTATAGGTGGACCTATAGCAAATAATTTAATAATAAAGAAAAATTTATTTAATAAAGATTTGAAAGAAGAGAGTTTAAAAAAATCTGGAATCCAGGAAAACGTTTCAGGATCTTCAGTTTCAGTTTCCTATGGTGAAAGTAGTAAAGAATCTGAAGATAATTTATTTAATGCCAAACAACTAACAAGAGGATTTTATCTATTGTTTATTGGGTTAGGATTAGGATCGGTTCTTCATATTATATTCAAAATTTTACTACCTGGTGTAACTCTTCCAATTCACGTAATGGGTATGTTGGGAGGAGTAATAATAAGAGTTGTTATGGATATCAAAGATTATAAGGTTCCTACAAAAGAAATAGATACTATAGGAAATGTTAGTTTGGGTGTATTTGTATCGATGGCAGTATATACTATGAAACTATGGGAACTTGCAGAACTTGCGCTACCGTTGGTAGTACTACTAATAGCTCAAGTTATAGTTGTATTCCTTTTTGTAAGGTATATAACATTTTATGTAATGGGTAAAGACTATGATTCAGCTATGATGGTAGCTGGTCACGTAGGATTTAGTATGGGAGCTACTCCTGTATCAATGGCTAATATGAAAAGTGTAAGCGATAAATATGCTTATTCTAAATTGGCATTTTTCGTTGTTCCTATTATAGGAGGATTATTTAGTAATTTTACAAACGCAGCTATAATAACATTTTTTATGAACTATGTTAAATAAAATATAATAAATAAAT
>CAYMUD010000431.1:0-1327 GCA_964393495.1 uncultured Clostridia bacterium
GCTTTTCCTCCTCTTTATTTAACTTGATTTATATCAAGATTTAATCTGACGGTTTTAAAATTATGTTGAGAATATCTCTTTAATTTGAATTTTAAAAATGTAAATATTTATATTCCTAAACTTTTTCATATTATTAACCTATTTTTTCTTTAATAGCTTCTTCTACATCTGAATAATTATCCTTTGTGCAAAATATAGCTAATTTATTAGTTAAACCACCTTTTACTATAATGGTATTATGTTTTGGATAATATTTGACCTTTCTTATTTCTTTCCATTTAATTTTTACAACCTGCCTGCTTTGTGCCATCATACCGGAACCTGCAGCTGAAAAACCCCCACGGAAAAGTCCAAATATAATTAGAATAGTATTGATTATTTTATTCTTATTCTTTTCTTTGTCCTGTGTATAATTTACTATTCCTGTATCATCTATAATAAATCCTGGAGCATATTTACCTCCATAAATAATCATAATTATTATATATGTTAGTAAAAACAATAGTCCAATGAGAAAAAGAGCATATTTAGCATCTGTACCCATTATATTTCCTTCAGCAAGGATTATAATAACAGTAATGAGTATCCCAAAAGGAATCCCTATAGCAATCATCAATCCTTTTATAATAAATGGATTTTTAAAAATCTTAACATATATTTCCCACTGTATTTTTTTCATCTATACCTCACTTTAGTAATGGACATTTGCATCTATGACAGTATTCATCTTCTATATTGTTTAAGGATGCACAGGCATTACAAAAAATTATTTTATCTTTAGATTTATCATATTTCTCAAAGGAATTTAAAGATCCATGATGTCTTACTTTATCTCCTTTTTTATAGTAATTGTAAATCGTATCATCATTTTCAGAACTTATTTTATGAATTTTACCATTATAACTTCTTATTAATATAGTAAATAAAACATAATCTTCTCTTTCGCCCATTTTATTTTTTCTTTTTTTCTTTTCTATTTTTTTATCTATTACACTGCCATCCCAGTCTTTACTTCTTTTTCTACTAAAAGTTTGTAATAAGGCTATAGCTACAAACATACTTCCAATTCCAAATCCAATATAAAGTGCTTCAGGATTATCCATTTCATAACTGCTTTCACCATAAATAAAAAATCCTACTACAACCATAGCAGCAAGTAGTAATGAAAAGATTAATGACCAACTTTTTCTTTGTTTTAAGTAGTTTGCAAAAGCTGGATTTGTAATTTTTTTAGAATAACCTAACCTTGTATTTTTTTCATAATCCATAAAAACCACTTCCCATACTTAATTTTGAATTAAGTAGTATATTATTTTAATACTTTTTT
>CAYMUD010000432.1:0-1323 GCA_964393495.1 uncultured Clostridia bacterium
TTAAAAAAAATATCAGTTATGATTTTAGTCTTGATAGGTGTTCAGTTTCTTGATTTAGTTCCTTTTTTATCAAAATACGGCTTTGGACGAGGAGAAATATCTACTGATATAAAAAATATCGCTAGTATTATTGATAATTACAATGTATTATCATTGTTTTCTATAACATTCTTTATAATCTTTTCATTTAATGCATTTTTAGTATTAAAAATATTAAACGACCAGCATCATTTACTTAAAGTTTCTAATGAAAGAAGATTAGCTGAAATAGAACTATCCAATTCAAAATTACTAGCAATAGAAAACAGAACAACTGAAGAAATTCAAAGTTTAGTACATGATTTGAAAACACCTCTAACTTCAATGCAAGGTTTATCTAGTGTGGTAGAACTCAAAACTAAAGATCCTTACATTAAAGAATTAAATAATAAAATTTCAAAATCTGCAGATAATATGAATGAAATGATTTCACAAATTCTACACGAAAACACAAAGATTATCATTAAAATAAATTCACTGATAGATTATGTGTTTTCTCAAATTGTTTCTTCATCAGTAAAAGAAAAGGTTGATTTATATAATAATCTTAGAGATGAGAAAATCAAAATCAATAAAATTAGATTTTCAAGAGCTATAATAAATATTATTGAAAACTCCTATAACTCTATTGACAAAGACTGGGGTTGGATAAATATTTTCGTATCGAAAGAAAATAATTATATAATAATTAAAATAATAGATAATGGAAAAGGAATTTCTGAAGATAGACTAACTCATATTTGGGACATAGGTTACAGTGAGTCTGGTTCTACAGGACTTGGTCTAAATTTTGTTAAAAAAGTTATAGAAAATCATAATGGCTCAATAAAAATTAAAAGCAAATTAAAAGAAGGTACTGCCGTAACTATAAAAATAAAGGAGGTTATTTAGTGGAAGATGTTAAAATTTTAGCTATAGATGATTCAAAGGATATTTTATACACTATCAAAGCAATATGCGACATAGAAAATTGGACTACAATAACATCTACTAATGGAAATGAAGCTATGGATTTATTACACAATCATAATCCTGATTTAATAATAGTTGACTATCATATGCCTAAAATCAACGGAATTGATGTAGTTAAAAAGTTAAGAGAAATAGATAATAAGACACCTATACTTATATTGACAGTTGAGGATGACCATGTTATAGCAAAAAAATTTACTGATGCCGGAGCAAATGACTATGCTCTTAAACCAATAAAAGCTATAGATCTGATTAGTCGTATAAAAGTACATTTGAGAAAAACAAAATCAAAAAAATCTAAATACTATTCAT
>CAYMUD010000433.1:0-1320 GCA_964393495.1 uncultured Clostridia bacterium
TGTCTCCCATTTCATGTCCGTATGCATCATTTGTAAGTTTAAGACCATCTACATCAGCTGCTATGATAGAAAAAGGGATGTTTCTATCAGTATCTAGTCTTTTTATAGAGTCTTCCATATATCTTCTATTATATAGACCAGTTAGAGGGTCATGAAAGCTTAAGTATTCAATTTGTTTTTGCTCCTGCTTTTTTTCAGTTATATCTGTATGAGTACCACTCATTATAACTGGAGTGCCGTCTTCAGACCATTTTATAACTTTTCCTCTAGAGTTTATCCATTTCCATTTTCCGTTTTTATGTTTTGCTCTAATTTCAATATCATAATATTCAATTTCTTTATTCCATATTTTTCTCATCTTCTTTTGATATCTTTTTAAATCATCACTATGCATTAATTTTTCCCATGTTTCTATATTCATTGGGGAAATTTCTTCTAATGTATATCCTAACATTTCAGCATATTTTTTATTAACGACTGTATGGTCTTTTTTTATATTCCACTCCCAGGTTCCTACATTAGTTCCTTCTATAATGTTTTCTAATCGTTGTTTCATATCTATTATTTTTTGTTTATCTTTCCTTTTTGAAGTGACATCTCTTAAGAAGCAGAAATATTCCAATGGTTCTTTATTTAAACATGATATGGATACTTCCATATCAAAAATTTTTCCATCTTTATTTATATGTTTTGTTTCAAAAAAATCATGTCCATTTTTTTTAATTCTATCTAACCTTTTTTTAACATCTTCAGAAGATTCATAGAAATCTATATCAGAAACAGTTAGATTTAATATCTCTTCTTTTGTGTATCCTAACATTTTACAAAAAGCATTATTGGCATCTATAAATCTTTGATTTTCTCCAACAATACAAAATCCATCTTGCGTTGTTTCTAATATTTTTCTAATTTTTCTTTCGCTATCTAGTAATTCTTTATTGCTTTCTTTTAATACATTTTTTTGTTCTTTTATTGCATCTACTCTTTTTCCTATAATTATTCCTATAAAATAATAAATAAAAAGATATATTGTTATACTAAAAAATCTTAATTCACCATAGTTTATAAATGAATTTATTAAAACTCCAATCGTTGTGGCTATTGAAGCTATTACTGCTCCTTTTTTTCCACCTGAATGGCTTAAAGCTATTAACAAAACAAACCCTAATACTTCTATAAAAACTATATCTATAAAGAAAGAAATTATAATGAATATAACACCATAAATCATAAATACTATCTTGTGTTTTTTGTTTTCGTTTCCCTTTGAAATTTTCCCCTTATACATTTCGACTACCCCTTTAATCTAACATATGAACT
>CAYMUD010000434.1:0-1317 GCA_964393495.1 uncultured Clostridia bacterium
GTACATTCCAAGGAAACAAAGCAATAAACCGAGCGGAACTTGCAGCTATGATGGCAAGATTAGATGGAGATTATGAAAATGATTATTCATACAGCTTAGAAGGTAAAATTGAAAAAATAGACTTAGATGGAGATACAGATCAGATTACCTTAAAAGTTAAAGGTAATGAACCGACATTTGAATTATCAACAGAGGTATCCGTATATATTGATGATGCGAAGGCAACTTTAGATGATTTAGCTGTAAATATGATTGTAACCGTTGAAATTTATAATAATCAAATCATCGAAATATCCTTCAGAAGTGATGGTCAAGTTGATAATGAAAAATACGAAGGAGAAATAACTTCTTTAGTTAGTCCATTTGACGAAATAACCATTAAAGAAGACGGCGATTATTTTACATTCAATGTAACAAGTGAAACTACTATTGAAGTTAAACCTAATATCTTAGGAAATGAATTGATAGAAGAGTTTGTAGGATTGAATGCTAAAATTGAAGCAGATAATACTACTGCAACTTCAATATGGATAGAGCTTAATAAAGTAGAAGGAATCTTGATTGGTATAAACACCAGTGGCGAAGCTATAGTGAGTGTAGATGTTCAATTAGATGAATCTACTACAAAGAATTTTGTGTTCTATGATGATTTTGAAATTTGTATCGACGAAGTAGAAGGAGATCTAACTGATGAATATCTTGGACATATTGTAGAAATGAAACTTTTGGGTAATAAAGATATTGTAACTCTTTGTGTAGTTACTGAGGTAAATACTGAAGATCTAGACACTTTAATTGTTGAAGCAAATGATTTGGATGTATCTAACTATACTACAGATACTGTAGTTGATTTTGAAGCAGCTTTGACATCTGCAGAAGCTATACAATTAGATGATTATCCAACTCAAGACCAAGTAAATACAGCTTATAATAATTTAAAAGATGCAATGGATTCTTTTATAGCTACAGTAACAGATCTTATAGTTACTGATACAGCCATTGTAACTGATTTAGATAGTGAAACTAATGAAGTAAAAGTAGCTCCCGGGACAACAGTAGGAGCTTTGATAACTGCTTTAGATTCTGAATTCGATGCTGAATTAAAAGTCTTAAGTACAAGTGGAGGAGATTCACTTACTGATGACGTGGTAGTTGCTGAATATATGGTTCTTGAAGTAACTGCTAAAGGAGATATAGTAGTAGAGTATAGCATTATAGTTGAAGAATAAGAATAAATATATAAACTTTAATTAGTTAATATATTTAAATCTCCTGAAGATTTTCTTCAGGAGATTTTTTCATAAAAATTTTTAATAT
>CAYMUD010000435.1:0-1316 GCA_964393495.1 uncultured Clostridia bacterium
GAGTGACTAACTTTACAGTTAGTTAGTTGTCTTTAATTATGAGGAGGATTTATGACCAATAAGTTTGAAAAATTTCAAAAAGAAATTAATTATAAATTTGAGAATATAGAATTACTTAAAGAAGCAGTAACACATAGTTCTTACTCAAATGAATTTCAAGACAACATTAATTGTAATGAGAGATTAGAATTTTTAGGAGATGCAGTTATAGAATTAATTATAAGTACATATTTGTTTAATAAGTTTAAAAAATATCCTGAAGGAAAATTAACAAGATTAAGGTCTAAAATTGTATGTGAAGAAGCCTTATATGATATAGCTCTCAACTATAATATTGGGGAATATCTCAAATTAGGAAAAGGAGAAGAATCAACCGGTGGTAGAGAAAGAAAATCTATATTAGCCGACTCAGTTGAAGCTATAATTGCAGCTATTTATCTAGACAGCGATTATATAAATTCAGAAAAACTTGTTTTAAAACTTTTTGATGATTACATAAAAAAAGCAGAAGAAGGCAAATTGAATTATGATTATAAAACAAAGCTACAAGAAGTAGTGCAGAGCATAAATAATACCAATAAAATCTCTTATATTGTTATAAATGAAGATGGACCTGATCATAACAAAACTTTTTTTGTAAAAGTACTTATTTCTGGTAAAGAAGCAGGAAGAGGAAAAGGAAAAAGCAAAAAAACTGCAGAACAAAAATCAGCAAAAGAAGCTTTAAAAAAAGTTAACGAAAGCTTATCATAATATGAGGTGTATAAATTGTATTTAAAATCCATATATATCAACGGCTTTAAGTCATTTGCAAATAAAACAAAATTAGATATAAATTCAAAACTTACTGCTGTAGTAGGTCCAAACGGAAGTGGTAAAAGTAATATTTCAGATGCATTCAAATGGGTATTAGGTGAACAAAGTGCAAAAACCCTTAGAGGAAATGTAATGTCCGATGTTATTTTTGCAGGTACTAAAAATAAAAATCCTCAAGGAATAGCTCAAGTAGATTTGATTTTTGATAATAAGGATAATGTACTCCCAATAGAGTATAACGAAGTATCTATAACTAGAAAACTTTATAGATCTGGAGAAAGTGAATATCTAATAAATAAAGAAAAAACTCAGCTAAAAAAAATTAGAGAGCTTTTCATGGATACAGGAATAGGTATAGATGGATATTCTATAATAGGACAGGGAAGAATTGACGAAATCATATCTAAAAATACTGAAACAAAAAGGAAGGTTCTAGAAGAAGCGGCAGGCATTGTAAAATATAAGTCGAGAAAACAAGAAACAGAAAAAAAACTTGAAAA
>CAYMUD010000436.1:0-1292 GCA_964393495.1 uncultured Clostridia bacterium
TTTTCAAGAGATGATGCAGGTAAATTTATTGGAGAATATTTAGACAAAGAAATTTTGCCTAAGGATCCTTTCCAAAGTATAGATCAAAAAGGTATAGGAAAATTAGTGGAAATGGGAGTTGAACTAGGAAGAAAAACAAAACCAGATTTAAAAATAGGAGTATGTGGAGAACACGGTGGAGATCCTGAATCAATAGACTTTTTTCATAGAGTTGGTTTAGATTACGTATCTTGTTCACCATATAGAGTTCCTATTGCAAGGCTTTCTGCAGCACAGGCGGCTATAAGGAATAAAAAATAAACAAAAAAATAATTAATTGAATAAAGAGTAAACAGGCTGGGTATATTCTTTGTAGAGATGAGGTTGATTAATATGCATTATATTTGTGAAAAACAATTTAAAAGTGATATCCAAACTGCTCAGCTTGTAATCAATGAGATACTTTCAAATATAGACGAAAAATTAGATCAGAATCATATATTTGATGTGAGACTTATTCTTAATGAGCTAATTTCAAACTGTGTAATTCATGGAAATAATAAAGATAAAACAAAGCAGGTTAATTTGTTTTTCTCTTTAAGTAAAAATAAAATAAAAATAAAAATTTCAGATGAGGGCAAAGGTTTCAGCATAGTACAGTGCAAAAAAAATATTATGGATGAAAGTGGCAGAGGTTTAATTCTTGTAAAAGGTTTATCTGATAATTTTTTTGTTAGAGGAAATACTATAACTGTACTAAAAAGCATAAATTAGGAGTGATAATATATGAAAGATGTATGGAATGGTTTGATTGCATTTTACGGTACAGAAAATTTAGAAAAAACTCATAAGTTTTACTCAGAATTATTGGAATTGAGTTTATTTAAAGATCAAGGTAAGTGTAAAATATATCAGGTACCAAATGGAGGAAAGATAGGCTTTTGTGAACATTTGGAAAACTGCGGAGGAGATGAGGGTCCTATAATAACTCTTGTTGCTAATGATGTTGATAAGGTATATGCACATATAGCAAAGTCAGGATACAAAATACCACCCTTACCTGAAGAGAATGATGAATTTGGAATATATCATTTTTTTGTAGAGGATCCAAATGGTTATAAAGTAGAAATACAAAAATTTGAAGAAGATATAGTTGACTAAATAATAAAATTTAGAGTCCAGTTTTAAAGCTGGACTTTTTTATGCTTTATAATAATAGCTAGATGTACTATAATGAAAATATTGATAAATATAATAGACTTATAAAAGAAGAGGTAATTTATGAAAAATGAAAATCTTATAGAGTATGGAAT
>CAYMUD010000437.1:0-1292 GCA_964393495.1 uncultured Clostridia bacterium
GTTTCTGCAACCACTTTAGCGGCTGATACAGCTTCAACAACGGTCTTTGCTCCTGTTACTACATCTCCTGAAGCAAAAACTCCCTCTCTTGAAGTTTTTCCGCTACTATCTATTAAAACCAATCCAAGTTTATTTAATTTTATCCCTTTTGTCGAGTCAACAATATTAGACTTAGGCCCTTGACTAATAGATATTATGGTAGAATCCGCTTCATAACAGCTTTCTGTACCATTAATCATTTCTATTTTTTTGCTTCCATCTTCTTTTTCTATATTTTTTGTATCTATAAAATACACACAATTATCTCTAATCTCCTTAGGAGATTTATTAAATTCGAATTTTACACCATCAAACCTTGCATATTCTATTTCGTGTTTGCTTGAAGGCATTTCTTCTTCACTTCTTCTGTAAAATACTGTAACTTCTTTAGCACCACTTCTTAATGCACTTCTAGCAGAATCTAAGGCTACATTTCCTCCACCTATTATACAAACCTTTTCTCCTATGTTATGTGTTTCAGGACTTCTAAGGTAATCAATAGCATAGTATACATTTCCCAAACTCTCACCTTTTATATCAAGCTTTCTAGGTTTCCAAGTTCCAGTCGCAACAAATACACTTTTATATCCATCTCTAAAAAGATTATCTAAAGAAATAACCGGACCTATCAATGTATTAGGTCTTATCTTTACTCCCATGCTAATAAGCAAATCGTGATATCTATCCAAGATAGTTTTAGGTAATCTAAAATCTGGTATTCCGTATCTTAAAACTCCACCTATTTTTTCGTGAGCTTCAAAAATTGTTATATCATATCCTTTTTTAGCTAATATTATAGCTAGAGTCAAGCCAGCAGGTCCAGAACCTATAATTGCTACTTTTTTATCCGGATTGATTTCAGTTTCAAAACTTAAATTATTTAGATAATAATCTGACACATAATGTTCTATTGCACCAAATTGTATAGGATTTCCTTTATTATTTAATACACAGTGTCCTTCACAAAATTCATCATGAGGACAAACTAATCCTGTTATTACAGACAGTGGATTATTATCGAAAAGTATTTTTCCTGCTTCATTAATCTTATTTTCTTTAAGCAAAGCTATAACTTTTTTTATTTCTGTATTTACAGGGCATCCCAATTCACAAAGAGGTTTTTTACATTGTAGACATCTATTGTTTTCTTCTCTTATATAGTTTGACATTTTTCCCTCCTTTAATTTTAATACTACTTAAAAAGGTATAAATATTTTATCATAATTATTAGCATAAACCTAATATTTTGTTTA
>CAYMUD010000438.1:0-1290 GCA_964393495.1 uncultured Clostridia bacterium
TAAAGTATGTTTCCGTCTGTTTGTTTAATGCAATACGGTACAGTTTATTAAATCTTACCTCACTTAGGGCAGGTACAAGTGGTGATACTATAGTTTTAATTTCTTTTTTTGATAAATTAGTAGTGTAATTTTTTCTATAGGTTCTACGTTTTATACTCATTAGTAGAGTAATGAGTTTTATCACTGCTCTAGTGTCTGTATGGTATATGTCTAGGGGGATATTTGAAGGATATATTATACCGGTTTCTTTTTTTCTTTTGAATACTGCACTTACGGTATTTTTATCTACGTTCATTATTTCTGCAATTTTCCGGTACGGTATTTTTTCCTTAATTAGACCGTAAATTTTCTCATACTTTTCTTTTGAATATTTCATATTAGCTCCTTTCAAAAATTTATAACGGTTTAAATAATATCATACATGCACTTTAATGTAAATAATATAACAATAATAAGGAGGTAAGCTTGTGGAAGAAGCTAAAGCTTTTAATAGGATAGAATCTTTTGATATTTTCTCTTCTAATAAACTAAAAGAAATTCTAGGAAGCGAAAGAATGACTTATGTTTATCTGAAAAAATGGATTGAGGAGGGTAAAATTGTTAAATTACCTTTCTTTTTTTATAGTCTTATTGATAAAAACACTGGAAAGTACAAAGCTAATTTGTATGAACTTGCTTGTCGTGTAGAAGAAGGAGCCTTTTTGGTTTTAGTATCAGCAGGAAAAATACATGGTATTAACCTACCTGAGACTGATACTATTTATGTATCTACAAATAAAAGATTCGCTCTTAAGGAGTTTGATGGATGGTACTTTAAACCAAGAATTCTACCGGACTCATTTGGAATTGTAAAAAAGAATAGTATTAGATATACTGATTATACTCGAACAGTTGTAGATATTATTAGAGAATTTGATAAATACATGAGTTTAAATGAATTTTTAGAATTTCTTGATAGTGTAAAGGAATTAAATTTTAAAAAGATAAAAGAAATTTTAAAAGCATATGATAGCAATATATTATTTCAAAAGGTAGGATGGCTGAACGAAGAGGGATTAATATCAGTTGATAATCCAGTTGAGTTATCGGAGTTTTGTATAAGTAGAATTGGTAAAAGTCACAGATTCTTTTGCAAAGATGCGAAAAAAGGTGGTATACACATTGCGAGATGGCAGCTTATGGTGCCGGAGGAATTAATGAAGCAAGTTCGTTAACGCTTGAGTAAAAAACGGTGTCTGTCACTTGAGTTTATGAGTTGTTGACATATTTATCATTAATAAAGTAAAGGAG
>CAYMUD010000439.1:0-1280 GCA_964393495.1 uncultured Clostridia bacterium
CTGCTTTTGCTATCATAGCAAAAGGGTCCCCAGGCATAATTCTAAACAAAAAGAAATTTATTGTAATTACAATAAATAATGTTATTAATGAATGAAATAATTTCTTTGATAAATAGGTTAAATTCATAATGTATTCCTCTCTTTTTTTAAGAAAGGATAGAGAAAGTTAAACTTTCTCTATCTCTATTTGATTATTTAGGTCTAATATTTAATACTGTTGATTTGTTTACTTGAGTTACTGCACTTCCTGAACCTTCTGGTACTCTTGTCCATCCTTCAAATTTATCTGTTCTATATGCTTCTACTATATTTCTATAATATAAAATTGAATAAGGTGCTTCTTCAAGTATTATTTGCTGCATCTTATGTACTGTCTCTATTCTTTCTTCTCTATCTACTTGATTAATTTGTTTTTCAAATAATTGGTCGTACTCTTCATTTGACCAGAAACAGTCGCTTCTCTTTCCTACTTGCTCTGTTGTCATTACTGATAATTTCATGCTAGGATCTAATTCTGCTCCCCATCCCCATAAATACATGTCTGTATCGAAATCTTGCTCATAAATAAGTTCAGATTGAGCTCCTCCATCCATAGTATTAATAGTTACATTAATTCCTATGTCTTGAAGATTTTTCTGAATTATACCTGCTGCTTTTACATATGCTTCACCATAACTTGTTATAACAGCAAATCTAAAGTCAAGTTTGCTTCCATCTTCTGCTTCTCTTATACCATCACCGTCGGTATCTGTATATCCAGCATCTTCTAGTATTTCTATTGCCTTTTCTGGATTATATCCATAATCTTCATCTACTTCTAAATGCCAATCTCCTACAGCTGGAGGTATTAAAGATGTACCTGGTTTTCCATAACCATTTAAAGCTATATCTACTATTTGCTGTTTATCTAATGCGTAATCAATTGCCACTCTAATTCTGTGGTCAAGCATTAAAGGATTTCCTTTTGATTCAGGTGCTTCCCAGCAATTAAAACCTAATTCTGTAAAATTCATACCATCTGGCTGAATAACTTCAATACCATCAAGTCCTTCTGCTTGCTCAACTTGACTATAGCTAAGCTCAGCAACTGCATCTACTTCTCCATTTTTTAATGCTTGGAATAAAGTATCTGTATTAGCGAAAAGCACATATACTATTTCATCAATATTAGGTGCGCCTTTAAAATAATTTGGATTTGCTTTAAATCTTAAAAATTGTCCTTGTTCCCAATTTACTAATTCAAAAGCACCTGTTCCTACTGGATTATCTTCTGAAAATGT
>CAYMUD010000440.1:0-1278 GCA_964393495.1 uncultured Clostridia bacterium
TTGAAGAATATGAAGGGAATTGGAAGCTAGTAGGTATTATTCACAACCAATGGACTATCTAAGTTAAGAAATAACTGAAAATACGTTCTAATTATTTAGGACGTATTTTTTTAGTTATAAGAAGCTTATATATAATAAAGAAATGTTTGCAAATATAAAAATAAATCCAGAAATAAAATTTGATATATATAAATACTCTTATAAGAAGAAAAATCTAACTAAATATGATATAATAAATAAATTATTGAATTAATGGATTGGAGGAAAAATGCAAAAAATAGCTTTAGTAGCAGATAGTACTTGTGATTTAAACAAGGAAGAAATTAAAAAGAATAACGTTCATATACTACCATTGAAAATAGTCTATAAGGATAGAGAATATACAGATCGAGTAGATATAACGCCTCAAGAAGTTTATGATAATATGAAAAATGAAGTACCAACAACATCTCTTCCTTCGATGGAAGAGATAGATAGATTATTCTTGAAATTGAAGGAAGAAGGATACACTCACCTTATCGCAGTTACTATATCAACAGGTCTTTCAGGAACGAATAACAGCTTAAGATTAGTGAGTAAAAAGCATCCAGAAATGACTTATGAAATATTTGACTCAAAAGCATTATCCCTTGGAGCGGGAGCAATAGTAATGGAATGTGGTCAAATGATAGAAGAAGGTAAGAAGTTTGAATACATAGTTAGACAACTTCCAATGCTTAGAGAAAAGATTAAAGTTTTTTATGTTTTAGATACTCTTAAATATTTAATGAAGGGTGGACGTATAGGAAAAGTATCCGGAAGCATAGGACAACTTTTAAATTTAAAACCTATTATATCTATAGATAATGAAGGTATATATTATACTTATACAAAGGTCAGAGGAAGAAAAAAAAGTATAAATAAACTTCATGAGATTATGAAGGAAACATTAGAAGGTAAGGGAGGAAAAGCTTGGGTTCTTCATGGTGGAGCAAAAGAGGAAGCTATGGATCTTTATGAGAAAGTTAAAACTATACCCAATGTAATAATGGCAGGATTAAGTGATATAAGTCCTGTGGCTGGAGTACATACGGGTCCTGGACTTATAGGAATAACGATAATGGAAAAATAGTTTTAAAACAAACCTTGTAAATTATAAAGGTTTGTTTTTGATTTGTTAGACTTAAAAGTTCTGGCAGAAATTAATTAAGATACAAAAAATATAAAAAATATACCTATTTTATAAAAAAGTATGTTATATATATAACAAATAGATATACCCTTATAAGCTATTGCTAT
>CAYMUD010000441.1:0-1274 GCA_964393495.1 uncultured Clostridia bacterium
TTCTGGTCTATATGGGTCTAATAAACTTATTTCTCTACCCTCTCCTGTATCTACTTGCTTGTCTGTATCTACTTCTTGTCTTTCTTTTTCTTCTAACATTCTTACTACCATTGTTGCTGCTTCTGCTCTTGTTCCATTTGCACTTCCATCATATTTTCCGTCTGCTGTTTTTCCTGTTACTAACCCTTTCATAAAGGCTTGTTCTACATAGTATTTATACTCTCTTTGTTTGCTAACTTCTTCGTAATCACTCATTATCTTTGCTACCTCTGATGTCCCTACTTTCCCTTCTTGTAATATGTTTTCTGCTGCTCTTACCATTACATATGCCATTTCATATCTGTTTATTGGTCTGTCCCATTCTGATTCTGGAAAATCATTTAGTAATAATACCTTTTCTGCTCTTGCTGAATCAAATACACCTGATGCCCAATGGTCACCTATTTGTGATTCTACATTTCCGTCTAAGGCACTTCGTACTGCTATGGTTACAAACTCTGCCACACTTATATTCTGATTTGGTTTGAATGTTCCGTCAGGGTATCCACTTATTCCACCTCTTGCTGTCAACTTGGTTATATAGCTTTTACCCCAATGATTTCCTATATCTGATAGATTGCTATCTATATCAGTAGTATCTATATCAGTAGTATCTGTGTTTATATTAGCTTTTACTAATTCTATTGATTCTTTTGCTTTTACTACTTCTTCTATTTCTGTAGGTAGGCCTTTTAGAGTTCCTTCGGCTCGTACTAAAAGTTCTTTTAAATGGTCTATACTCTCTACTTCATTTATTTTTTCATTCAACTGTACAAGTCCTTCTGAGAGTCGTGTGAGAAGTGTTTTTGAAGAAGTCCCTTTTACCTCTCTTAGTGCTTCTAACTGTAAGATTGTATCTTCTACTTGAAGGAGGGTATCTCCTAAAGCATATGCTGATATTGACATTATCATTGATAAAATTAATATTAATGCTATTACTTTCTTTTGCATAATTCCCCCTATTAATAATTGTTCTTTTTTTCATTACTTTTATCTTATATTATATATTATATTGGATTTATCTTCAATAAAAAATATATACTTACGGTTTCAACTTTATTATCTTCAAGATTTATTTAATTTTATTAAATATTAGAATCAAAAAAAAAGAGTAGTTCCAACTACTCTAACCTCTTTATAATTATAAATCCTGTACTAAAATATATAGTGTTCTTATTATTTCCAATTGGTGGAGACGGTGGGAGTCGAACCCACGTCCGAGAATACTTCCACAG
>CAYMUD010000442.1:0-1270 GCA_964393495.1 uncultured Clostridia bacterium
GAGATGTTTTTTTATTTCATTATTTTTTTAATAAATTTCAATTTACCCTTATATGGAGGATAAATATATCTAATATCAAAGCGTGTTGATTTTTTCATCATGCTTTTTTTGTGGGAGAAGGTTATAAAACTTTCTTTTCCATGATAGGATCCAATACCAGAATTACCTGTGCCTCCAAAGGGAAGGTTAGGAGATGACACATGAGATATAGTATCGTTTATACATCCGCCTCCGAAAGGTATTTGGTCTTCGATTTTTTTTTGAAGATATTTAGCTTCGGTGAACAAATATAGCGCTAAAGGTCTGGGCCTATCGTTGATTATTTTCAGCACATCATTAATATTAGTATAAGTTAGTATTGGAAGAATAGGACCAAATATTTCTCTTTTCATAACATTATCATCCCAAGTAATATCCGTAAGTATTGTAGGAGAAATTTTTAATTTTTCTTCATTTTTTTCTCCACCGAAATAAAGCTTGTTTTCATCTATTATATTGGATAGCCTGTTGAATTCTTTTAGATTAATTATTTTCCCATAGTCGGGGCTATTAAGTGGGTTTTCTCCATAAAAAGATGTAATTTCATTTTTAATATTTTGGAGAAATTTGTCTTTAACTTCTTTGTGAACGTAAATGTAATCTGGAGCTATACAGGTTTGTCCTGAATTATAAAATTTACCCCAAACAATTCTGGAGGCGGCCTTCATAATGTCTGCATCTTTATGTACTATGGTAGGGCTTTTACCGCCTAGTTCAAGAGTTACTGGAGTTAAGTTTTTAGATGCAGCTTCCATTATTATTTTTCCTACTGGAACGCTGCCAGTGAAAAATATATAGTCAAAATCTGAATGTATAAGTTCTGAAACAGCTTCTCTGTTTCCTGTTACTACATCTACATGATCTTTTTTAAAAATTTCACCTATTATTTCTTTGATAATCTCAACAGTATTTGGAGTTTTGTCAGAAGGTTTAAGGATACAAGTATTTCCTGCAGCAATTGCTCCAATTAAAGGTTCCATAATCAATTGAAAAGGATAGTTGAAAGGTCCTATTATAAGTACTGTTCCGTGAGGTTGGTATTTGATATAGCTTTTAGATATAGGCATAAAAATAGGCCTTCTTACTGTTTGGGTTTTTGCCCATTTTCTCATATATTTGATTGTATAATTTAAGCTTTCTAAAACAAAACCAACTTCGGAGGTATAGGCTTCAAAACTTGATTTTCCTAAGTCTTTTCCTAATGCTTCAATAATTTTTTCTTCTTTTTCTT
>CAYMUD010000443.1:0-1270 GCA_964393495.1 uncultured Clostridia bacterium
CTCTGGGCACCACTAAAGATAGTCTTATCAATTGATAGGGCTATTTTTATTTTGTCAAAAAAGAGCAAAATATCAAAAATTAACCACCAATTAACCACCAAGGGAAAACTAGAACACAAAAAAAGCCTCAAATTAGAGACTTTTTATACATTATATATTTAATTTACAATTCTATTTCATTTAATCTTTCTACTGTCTTTTTCTTCGATTCTAGAGATGGATGAGCATATATTTCTGTGGTTTTTACTGTAGAATGACCCAATAGTCTAGATACTTCTATTAGGGATGCACCTTTCTCTAAAAGCGTAGTAGCATATGTATGTCTTAAAGCATGAAATTTTCTATATGGAATTTCTGCTTTTTTTAATGCTCTCTTCCATGATTTCATAAGGGTTGAGGCATCAATATAATTACCAGTTAAAGAAGGGAATAGTAAGTTATGTTCAGTATAAGCTGGTCCAAGTTTTATTTTTTCTTTCTTAACAAGTAAGTTGAGTTTCTTCAATTCCTTTTCAAGAGGTTTAGGAATAGGAACATTCCTATTTGATGTTTTACTTTTTGGACGGGTTACTTTTATTTCATAATGGTAATTATCTTCATCATCAAATACTTTTATTCTTCTTACACTTTTATTAATAGTTACATACCCATCTTTTATATCAGAATTAGTTAAAGCTAATATTTCACCTTTTCTAGCTCCTGTAAAAAAAGCAAATAATACTAAATATCTTAACTTCTCATCGCCAATACTATTGACTAATTTTTTAATTTCTTCTTCTTTAAAAACTTCAATTTTATTAACTTTAGTGATATCAGTTTCATTTTCTTTTGGTAATTTTAGTCCTGTCAAAGGATTACGAAGAATATATCCCTCTTCTACTGCATACCTTAAAAATTTATTGAGTAATTTATTTGCATTTGCTATAGCAGAATATCCCTTACCCTTGTCAAGAAGGTCTTTATAGTATCTTTGGATAGGTATTTTTTTAAGATCAGATAACTTTATATATCCTAAATTGGTGTCCTCAATATAGTTCCTATAAATACTTTCATATCTCGTGAACGTAGATGATTTATTGCCAGAATATCTTTCAATATTCCATAACCATTCATACATAGCATCTTCTAGTCTTTCTTCAGCTAGATCTGGATTTATTCCTTTTTCTAGTTGTTTCTGATATTCTCTTTTTTTATCTTCTGCTTAAGTTTTACTTTTACCATAAAATACTTTTAATATTTTCTTTCCATCACTGTCATATCCCAATAGAAG
>CAYMUD010000444.1:0-1269 GCA_964393495.1 uncultured Clostridia bacterium
ATTCAACTTGTATTACTGGATTTAAATAAAAAAATGACTCCCTTTAGGGAGCCAACTGCTATATCCTTGTAAAGAAGTATACTATCATTGCTATTTCACCTAATAGCTTAAATATAGTTCCACCTATATTACCTACTACTGTCCCAAATCCTGAACTAAAGGCTTGATCCATATCTTTTCCCTGTAGTAGTTCTGCTATCATTGCCCCGGCAAAAGGTCCAATAAGCAAACCAAAGGGACCTAAAGTAAATAGCCCAACAAAGGTTCCTATGAGTGCTCCTAATGCTGCTTTTTTACTTCCTTTGTATTTTTTAGTACCTATAGATGCTGCTAGGAAATCTACTCCTAAAATTACTATGGTAGCTAATCCTTGTATTATGTAAAATTTTGGTCCTAAATTTTCTATGCCTGTCATAAGTCCGTATACTATCATACCACCGTATACTAGTACAACTCCCGGCAGTACAGGAAGTACCGTACCGGCAAATCCTACTACAAACATTATTATTGCTATGATTATAGCTAGTGTATTCATATTTTATTCCTTTCAGTTTATATAAGTATTTAGTATATTTTAAAGCTTTTAAGCTTTTCTTGCAATATTATAGATGTTTTTTAATTATATTTTAATATAAACAAGAACAAAAAAAGGATGAAATAAAATTCATCCTTTTTTGATTTTTTAATTTATTTAAGCTGTTATTCTTTTTCTAGTTATAATTAACGCTACTAGAGATAATATGGAAATTACGAAGTATAGTAGCTTGTGAGTATCAACTCCTAAATCTGGCAATTCTACAATATCTTCTAATGGAATTAGGTCTTCATTTATTTCAATTGTTATTATTTCTTCTGTTCCATCATCTTTAGTTACTTTTATGACTATTTTATCTTCTCCATCGTAGGTATCATCTGGAGTGTATTTAACCTTACCATCTTCTATAGTAACTTCTCCACTTCTTGGAGGATCTACTACCTCAATGATTTCATTTTCAGGATCTTCTGTTTCGTATACATCTGTTCCTTCGTCTTGTGGATCTTCTGGGTCTTCTGGGTCTTCAGTATCCTCGGGTTCCTCCGGATCTTCTGGATCTACTGGTTCCTCTGGGTCTTCCGGATCTACTGGTTCCTCTGGGTCTTCCGGATCTACTGGTTCTTCTGGTACTACTTCATCCAATTTCTCATTTGTAATTTTCACCTGTACATCTAAGGTATATCCAATGAATACTTCCTTTACCGTCTCATCAGAAGTATATCCTTCGGGAGCAC
>CAYMUD010000445.1:0-1266 GCA_964393495.1 uncultured Clostridia bacterium
TCAATAGTTTCCGTATTATCTCCACCACAGGCTACTGTAGTTCCAATAATTAAAATAATAATTAAAAGAAAGCTTATTTTTTTATTCATTTCAACCCCTCCTATTGGTACAATTTTATCACTTTTCTTATATTTATTCAATTATATTGTATATATTCTTTTATTGTATGGTGATATTGCAATTATATACAAAGGTGAGCTGTTTTTTCAGCTCACCTTAAATTTTTTATTTTATTTTTACTTTTCTGCTTTTTCAAATTCTTCCTTTATTTTTTTCATAAGTTCTTTATCTTTTAATATTTCTACTGCTGTAAGGGCCAATGCTCCTATGGTTATTTTCATATTTTCATATGCAAAGTCTGTTAGGGTACAGCTAGCAAATTCCCTCGTGTGGGGTGCTATATTCTCATCATTTGTTATGTCAAAGTAAGGGTGTATAGTCGGACATACTTGGCTTACATTCCCTGCATCTAAGGAACCGTATCCTTCTCTTGGATCTTTGATGTCTTCTTTAGGTATTCCTAATTCTATTAATTTTTCTACAAATATATTATCCATAGTATGATTTGTTACAAGATTATCGTAACTTAACTCATAATTGGAAATTTTAAGTTCTACTCCTGCTCCTAAGGCTGCTCCTTTTGCACAATTTTTCACTCTTTCAACAAGTTCGTCTAAGTATGTCTTTGTTTGAGCTCTTACATAAAATTGAGCAACAGCTTTATCCGGAATAATATTTGCAGCATCTCCTCCATTAGTTATAACACCATGTATTCTAGCATCAGATCTAACCTGCTGTCTAAGGGCATTAATATTATTGAAAGTATTTATTACAGCATCTAATGCATTGATTCCTTTTTCTGGAGCTGCTGCTGCATGAGACGTTTTGCCCGTAAATTCAAACTCTAAAGGTTTTAGTGCTAAAGATTTTCCACTTCTGTTATAGGCAAAGTTTGGATGTGCCATCATTGCAAAATCAATATCATCAAAGGCTCCTTCATCAACAAAAACAACCTTTGCTCCATTGGTTTCTTCTGCTGGTGTACCAAAGGCCACTATTTTTCCACCTATTTCGTCTATAAGACCTTTAAGTACTATTGATGCTCCAGTACTTGTAGCTCCTAAAATATTGTGACCGCAACCGTGTCCAATTCCAGGTAGTGCATCGTATTCTACTAAAAATGCTACAGTTGGTCCTTCTTTTTTTGAATTGTATTCTGCTCTAAATCCAGTTTCTATATCCATATAGTTTTCTTCAACTTGAAAA
>CAYMUD010000446.1:0-1266 GCA_964393495.1 uncultured Clostridia bacterium
TTTTTAGAAGAATTATAAACCTTAACTTGAAGGACGAAACACAAAATTTTTCACACTATCTTTCACAATTCAAATGTTTCCGAAATTTCTACGATAACACTTGCAGCTTGAATGTGACTTCCTAAAGAATTTTAAACATATAAAAATTAAATAATATGAACATTTATATTTCTCTTTTTGCAAACCCATTCTAGTGCAGGATCTCCTATATGACATAAAATCACGGGTATTATTTTTCCGGCGTCATATTGTCTTTCAAACATATCTATTCCAGCTAAAACCTGTCCAATAACTACTCTATTAAGCTTTCTTTTCACTTCAATTAATTCAATTGTATTATCTTTAGCTTGTTCATTAAAATTTTCTATAGTGTAATCCTTGTATGGATATACCCTGCTATTATTATCATCTAAATCATTTAGCAGCAATACTCCATCTATACGACGGATTTTAGAACCAGGAGGCCAATTACCCAATTCCTTATTTCCTATAGGAACCTCTAAAAATAAATCACCCTTACTTTCATTCCAATATTTGTATAGAAGTCTATCTTCAAATGTTCTTGGTTTCCAAATTTTCATAATAGCCTCCTTTTACAATTATGATTCAATTAAAATGCTTTTATTCCATTTCCTTCAAATTCACTCTGATTGTTTGAAATCAATCGAGGCAGTTCTTTAATATCAGTTTCTTTGTCATGATATGTTTGCACTAATATTGTGTTAATTTTCCCGTTAGATTTTTTAATAGTTTCTTTTAATGTATCTAAATAGTAATAATCATTATTGCAAAAAACAAGATTTATTACTTCTTTTGCTCCGTATTTTAACGCAAATTCTAATTTTTTGTTATCAATTTCAACCTGCTCTATCCAATTTTTACTGTTCGAGATTATATACTTAAACTCTATTGCAAATAGCAGCTCATCTTTTAAATTATCCTTGCTACCGTTAAATCTATCTTTTGTATCGCTAATATTTTTATTAATAATATGGTTAATGTTTTCAGCTTTAGTTGCAAAATCAGGATTAATAACAACCATATCATAATGACCTCGACCTGTACGATTATCAACTTTATCAATGTGGTTAGGATCATACACTCCATCGGTAGTTAATCTTTTCTTGCTATATCTAAAATTCGTTGGATATTCTCTATGCACAAGATATATTCTGCTTTTGTCTCGGTTTACTTCAAAAGTTGAATTATATATGCAGTAGTAAAAGTAAGAGTGTATATCGGATTCTGTAAAAAAATAGTAAGGAT
>CAYMUD010000447.1:0-1260 GCA_964393495.1 uncultured Clostridia bacterium
CAGGATTTGATTTTCCATTTTCATAATTAGATATAGTCTGTCTTGTAACATATAGCTTTTTTGCTAATTCTTCTTGAGAGATGTTAAATTCTTTTCTATGCTTTTTTATATTCTTTGGGATATCTGACATAAATTCAACTCCAGTTTTGATTTTAGATATAATGAATCTAAAAATTATTCTATACTTATCTTCTACTCTCATCATAATTAGCTTTAATTAAATAGTCACGCAAATAATCTTTGCACTGGTTACTTTTGCTTTCATGTCTCTAATATATTAAGTTATATTTTTTTCTTCACTACATATAACAAGGAAGATGGTTATTTGTTACACTTTTATTAGTTATTTTTTATTTATAATTAATTGTACCATAAATATAAACATTTTTATTATTTTGAAGATATTTTTTGTTAATAATTTTAATAATTACAATTTTTTATGATATTCTATTGAATAAAATTATTTTTATTTTTTTTATTATATGCTCTTAAAATTTCATTATGATTTTTTTCAATATTATCGACTAAAGTTATCGATTTATC
This sequence comes from uncultured Clostridia bacterium, assembly GCA_964393495.1. Taxonomy (GTDB): domain Bacteria; phylum Bacillota; class Clostridia; order Tissierellales; family Dethiosulfatibacteraceae; genus UBA8670. The sequence continues at coordinate 544 of CAYMUD010000447.1, forward strand.
TAAGAATTCTATACGACGTTCAACTTCTTTTTTTAACTTTAAAAATTTTGTTATGTTTTCTTTTTTTCTTTCCCTTTCTTCTTTTAAAATATCTCTAGTTTTATCAAGATTATTTATTGCTTTAGAATCTATAGATCTCAATTCCTTAAAATGATTTTTATTAAAGAGGTTTCCATTAAGTTTAATTTAAAAACTAGTAAGCTTTTTTTAGTTTATATAATGAAATCTTATTTTATTAAAATTTATTTAAATCTCTCACTTCTTCAAGCCATTCTATAAGTTCTTCCTTAGTGAAAGGTTCTAGGTGTCCAAATAAAGCTGTGTTGAAATCAATTCCTTTAAAGTCATTTATTAAACTCTCTAATTTGTCCTTATAATATATTTCTCCATTATGGAAATCTTCACCGATTATATCTCCTATAAAAATAATCTTTTCTTCAGGAATATATGCTACAACACAATCATCTGCATGAGAGCTTTCCAGTCTCATAAGTTTACAGCTAATCTGCCCTAAATCAAGACTTAGATTTTCATTAAAAACTATATCTGCAGTTTCGACTTTTATCTCTGATAAGTCAGGATACTCCTTTCTAATCATAGTATCACAAAATTCTATATCTTCCCCTGCTTCAAGTCTTTCTTTCATGGCTTTATCTGTCCACTGCCACTTGGTCATATCATTTAATATATCATTTGTCCTTTGACAGGCTATAGATA
>CAYMUD010000448.1:0-1257 GCA_964393495.1 uncultured Clostridia bacterium
ATTGGGCATTTGTGGTCTTCTTTATCCATTTGTGCTGCATAGTATGGTGTGATTCCCATTCTAAATTTAGCTAGAACTTTTTTTATATCTTCTTCTTCTTGAGATGTTAGGTTTATAATTTCTTTAAGTTCCTTCACAGTATTGATTCTATTTCTTACCTGCCATTTCCAGTCATTCCATTCTTCTGCTTTCACATCTTTCCATAAAGGTATTTCATTGTAATAAGACATTATTTTTCTCCTCTTTTTTGTATTTTATTTAATGTTGTCATATCTTTTTTATGGGGAAGATATCTATTAGTTTTTAATAAATAATTTTATAATAGATATCTTCTTGTTTTTTTATTTATGCATAAATTTCTTGGTATAGTTTTTTTAGTCCTTCACTTTCTCTCATTATTTGAAGAGAAATTTCTGCGTGGTCTTTAGTATATCCGTTTCCTATAATCATATTTACATCTTTACCTACACCTTCTGCTCCTAATGCGGCTTTTGTAAAGGATGTAGCCATTGAAAAGTAGTATACAGTTCCGTCGTCTTTACAAGAAAGTATACTTGACATTTCACAGTTTGGTCTACTTACACAGTTTATAACTAAGTCGCAAAGTTCTCCATCGGTAAGTTCACTAACTTTTTCATATACTCCTACTGCATCTGTAGCTTCTCCTACTATATACTCATCTGCCAAATTAAGTTTCTTAACTTTTTCTAATGAACTTTCCCTATGAGCCATACATATAACTTTTCCAGTAATTCCAGCTCTTTTCTTAGCTTCATACAGACAAAGCATTCCTGATTTTCCTGCTCCCCCTACTATTAGTACTGTGTCTCCAGGGTTAACTAATTTAGCTGTCTGTGCAGGTGCTCCCGCAACATCCAGTACAGATAGTGCTAAGTTTTCAGGTAAATCTTTAGGTATCTTTGCATATATTCCACTTTCAAATAATATTGCTTGTCCTTTTATGTCAACTTGGTCTATATCTTTTCTCATTCCAAGAATTTCGTCAATTCTTAGTGGTGTTAAAGATAGTGAAACTAGAGTTGCTATTTTATCTCCAACTTTTAAGTCTCTATCTTTTAATGCAGGTCCTATTTCTTTTACTGTACCTATAAGCATTCCACCTGATCCAGTTACAGGATTTTGATGTTTTCCTCTTTCAGATACAATTCCCGTCATAATCTCTTTAATCTTTTCTTCTTTACCTTCTGCTTGGTCCTTTATTTGAGTAAAACTTGCTGAATCTACATTTAGTGTCTG
>CAYMUD010000449.1:0-1254 GCA_964393495.1 uncultured Clostridia bacterium
CATCTTGTGTACCTCTGGCTGCCCTTAAAAAACTAAAAAAAGAAGAAAAAATAGAGAAAGATTCGTCAGTTGTTTTAATAGGAACAGGGGGAGGATTGAAATACACTTCAGTATTTGAAAAATATAATTTTAAATACTCTCAAATAGATTTAGATGATATTGAAAATATAAATTAAAGAATACTAACCTACAGGGAAATAAACCTGTAGGTTTTCTTTATATCTAGAAGGATTATGTAATCATATATTGAATTATTTCATATATACAAAGCATAATGCAATATATACTTGACATATATAAACATATATTGTATATTATACTTGTAAAGGAGGTTGGTATTATGTTTTTCAATAAAAAGAATGAAATTAAAGATGAAAGAGTTGAAAATCTATACAACAAAATATATAGAGAAGTGTATGCATTGGTAAATATTTTAGCCGCAGTATCTATAATTGCCAAATACTTTTATTATGGTTTAAATTTAGAGCATGTAGTATTTGAATTAATTTTACTTATAGCGGTATCAATATATTTTCTTGTTAGATCTGTATGGATGGGCTTGTACTCTGATATGGTGGAATTAAAGGATAAAAGCAGAAAAATTTCTCTACCAATAAATGTAAAGCAGATTATAATAGCTTTAATTGGTGGGCTAGGAATATCATTGTTTTTTGGTATTAGAAGCGCCTTGATATACGGAGGCGGTGGTAATAGATTGAACTATTTTTTACTGGTATTTAGTGCCTCATTTTTAATCTATGTACCCTTTATGGTATTGGGAACATTTTTAGTTCACTATGTTTCTAATAAGAAAAGCAAAGAAGTTAACGAAAAGAATATAGGTGATTAACATGAAAAATATCAAAATGAAAATGGCCAGGGTGGAAAAAGATTTAACACAGGAGGAACTTGCGGATAGGATTAATGTTACAAGACAAACTATAAGCTTAATAGAAGCTGGAAAATATAATCCTTCGCTAAACCTTTGTGTAGCTATATGCAAAGAATTGGGAAAAACCTTGGATGACTTATTTTGGGAGGAAGAATAATCAAAAAAAGAAAAATAAGCTGTATTACCAGCTTATTCGAATTTATCATATAGTATATTTTCTTCTTTATATCCTTTATCTTTAAGAATAGGGATCACAGCATCTATCATCGGAGGACTACCGCACAGGTAGGCTTCTTTATTTTCACCGTTTTCTTCAAATTTTTTCAACAGGTCAGTAACTCTTCCAACTTCTCCCGTCCAGT
>CAYMUD010000450.1:0-1250 GCA_964393495.1 uncultured Clostridia bacterium
AAGTATATCTTAAGATTTTATTAAATTAAAGTTTGTTTGTCAATAAATATCAATTTATTTATTAAATTGTTAACATTTATATGTAAATTATATGCATATATTGTATTTCAACTAAAATTTATTGCATTTAAAAATATATACATATATTATTAAGCAAAGGAGACCTAAATGAAGAAATATATTTTTATTGTGTTAATTTTAATTTTGCTGTCTTTCCTTATAAATATTCCGGTACTAACTCTTGAACACTTTCAAAAGGATAGTATTATTATGACTTTTAAAGTAGATGAGAATGATGAATTTATTGTAAAATGGATTCATTCTGTAGAGTTAACACCCTGGGAAGAAATTTTCCGAATAGATTCGGAAAACAACATAATTCTGGACCGAACAAGATTCCAACAATTTGGTGCTGGAGTTCCGGATTTTGCTGGAAAAACTGTAGAAGTAAAAGATGGATATATAACTTACGGAGAAATAAATCAAAAAATGCCACTTTTACCCTACGGAATATCCGATTTTGCTAAGCACACTTTTGTTTTTAAAAGCAAAGAGTATGAACTTTATAAATTGGTAGAAGACGGAGATAGAATAAATTTTTATACTGAAAGAATAAGCTTAATTCAATATCTTTACAGAAAAATAATCCTCAGATAAATCTGAGGATTATTTAATAGGGGAATTTATATTGTTTTATATTGCTAGCTTTCTTTTCTGTGTTTTTTTATAAAGCACTACTCCACCAAAAATTACAAATCCAACTACATCTGTTGGCAAGCCTGGTATCATTAGAAGCAATGCTCCCGCAAATAATACCAACCTGTTGATGAAACTTATTTCGCTTATTAAGAATCCTTCCATTGCTGCAGCTAGTGATACAACTCCTATAACTGCTGTAACAGCAACTATTGCTATAGTAACTGGAGTAGCATTAATCATAAGTAGTTCAGGGGAATATGCAAATATATAAGGAACTACAAATCCGGCGATTGCTAATTTAACAGCTTGTAATCCTGTTTTTGTTGGATTTCCTCCTGCTATACCCGCTCCTGCAAAAGCAGCTAATGCTACTGGAGGAGTAAGATTTGCAAGTATTCCAAAATAGAAAACAAACATATGTGATACCATCATTGGTACTCCCATTTTAGCTAATGCTGGAGCCGCCATTGTAGCAGTTATTATATAGGCTGGTATTGATGGTAATCCCATTCCTAATACTATACAAGCTATCATTGTAAAGAATAATGTTA
>CAYMUD010000451.1:0-1249 GCA_964393495.1 uncultured Clostridia bacterium
TATATATAATAAAAAATAGGTAGTCAACTTTTTGACTACCTAAAGCTAAGTATATACTTTAATTTCCTCCGCTATTATTAGAACCTTTTCCAGTGTTTCCATTATTAGCTTTACCTGTGTCGCCTGAGTTTCCTGAATCTTCTGCATTTCCTGAATCTACTCCACTTTCTTCATTTAACTCTGTGTCATTTTCTCCTTTATCGTCATTGTTCTGGTCTTCTTCCTGTTCCGTGGAATCAATATCTTCAGGTTGTTCTATATCTTCTGCTTTGTTTTTTTCTTCTTTTCCCTTATCATCTTTATCTTGTCCTGGTGGATTTGCATGCTCCGGTGGACCTGCAGTTTCAGGTTTTCCATTTTTTTCTTTTTCTGAATTTTTAAGCATTCTAGCTAGTTCTTTAACTTCTTCAACATTTTGAAATTTTTCTTCAGGTATATTTCTTTCTGTAAGCTTTTCTTTCAAGCCTTCTACTGCGGGATTATCTTTTTTATCTCTAATTTCTTCATATTTATTTTTTTCCATATTCATTAGAGTAAGTTCAGCTCCTGAATTTTTAACTTTTTCTTTAAATTTGGCTTCAAGTTCTGAGTTGTTTTCATCTTTTTTGTTTGTATATGCTATTACTATATAATTGTCTTCTATTTTACTAAGATAACCATCTCTATCCGCCTCTTGTATCAAGAATTCTACCGCATCTTCTACCTTCATTCCCTTTATTTTTTCATCCTTATCTACAAGTTTAAGTCCATCATTATTTAAACCCTCTACGCTTATAACTTTATAGAATTTATTATATCCCAATTCTACTGAAGGATTAATAGCTACTTCTGCATAACCGTATGGCATCATAAGCATATTAAAGACAAGTACTCCAATTAAAATCATTAATGCAGCTGCTGCTGTAAAAGATTTGTAATCTAAAAATGTTGTGTTAATATTTACTTCTTCACCTAAATCATGTGAAGTTTTTAACTTTTTGCTTATATAATCTCCTTCTTCCGTGAGAATTGTATAAGTAGTTCGTTTTTTCTCTAATACTACACCTTTCATTTTTCCTTCCTCCCCTTAATATATTCTGACAGCATTTTATAATTACCCTTTTTTAGTATAATTAGTGATATTATATATTTTCTTCCTCTATCCAGCTGTTTCCTGTTTATTCTAAGTGTTTTTAATATTTCTCTTGCTGGTAGCCTGTGAGATTGAGTAAAATCATTATATAAATTTTTATTTTGAATTACATATTCT
>CAYMUD010000452.1:0-1242 GCA_964393495.1 uncultured Clostridia bacterium
ACATTTGCAGATCTTGATGGGTCTAAAAATATTAGGAAAAAAGATGTTATAGCCTCAGTTATGTCAAGGGATCTTGAGAAGGATAAAACGAGCATGGCGGTGGTGTGATGGAATACTGGATATGGCTTTCACGATTAAAGGGAGTTGGACCTGTTATTCAAAAGAGATTGCTGGAGAGATTTTGTAATCCTGAGTCTGTTTTTAATGCTGATAGATGTTCACTTTTAAAAGTTGAAGGAATAGGTGAAAGTACTGCAGATAATATAGTGTCATCAAAAAACCTTGATGATTCTATGAGAATACTCGACAAGCTTTATAAAATTGATGGTAGAGTTTTGACAATCAATGACGAATTGTATCCTAAGGGTGCTGCTTCAATGATTTATTCTCCTTTGGTGCTTTACTACAAGGGAGATATAAAGTCCAATCTTGATGGAATAGGTATTGTAGGCTCTAGACGTTGCAGCCAATACGGCAAGAGGGTTGCACTTCAAGCCGGACAATGGTTTGGGAAATATGGATATGCTGTAATAAGCGGAATGGCAAAGGGCATAGATGGGTATGCACATACAGGATGTTTAAAGGCTTCTGGATATACAATAGCATTTTTGGGAACGGGTATAGACATATGCTACCCCAAAGAACATATCGGACTTATGAAAAGAATTATTGAGAATGGAGCTGTTGTTTCGGAATATCCTCCAGGGACAAACGGACGACCTGAATTTTTTCCAAGAAGAAATTATCATATTAGTAGTTGGAGTAAAAAACTTTTGGTGGTTGAAGCTTCAGAGAAAAGTGGAGCACTTATTACCGCAGATATAGCAAAAAGACAGGGATGTGATGTATTTGCTGCTCCATCCCAAATATACACAAAGACAGGATTTGGAACAAATATGCTGATTAAAAACGGTGCAAAATTATATACAGGTCCAAAATTCATTAGTGACAGTGATAAAAAAATTTCTTCAGAGCAGTTGAAAAAGAAGATTGGAACCGAGGAGAAAAAAGATATTACGGAAATCGAAAGAAAGATACTAGATATAATTGGAGATAGTAAACTTGTCGTCAATGAAATATCAAAATTAGTTGAAATTAATCAAGTTGAACTATTACAACATCTTGCAGAACTTGAATTGAAAGGATTTTTGAACTGTATTTCAGGAAGGTATGAATGTGCCTGAAATGAATAAGGATCTAAAAAATAGACAATTAGAAAGAATGGTGCCTGTCACATGAGTT
>CAYMUD010000453.1:0-1241 GCA_964393495.1 uncultured Clostridia bacterium
TCGGAAGCAGTACCGGCGGTATATGGAATTCTAGCTGCATTTAATGGAGATGCAGAAAAATGTATAATAGCAGGAGTCAATATAGGTGGAGACACAGATACAGTGGCTACAATGGTAGGAGGTATTGCAGGAGCATTAAAAGGTACAAAATCCCTTCCAGAAGATTACATTAAAATATTGAATGATGCCAATGACTACAACTTGGAAAAAACGGCAGAAGAAATATTTAATTTAGTAGGAAAATAGAATGAACAGTAAGGACTACGTAGTTTCAGTAGGTACAGTATGTATCGATGACTACATAAGAAGTAGTGAATGGCCTAAATTAGGAGATAAAACCTTAGCGGAATTTAGAGGATATCAAGTAGGGGGAATGCCCTACAACGCTGCATGTGTTATGGCAAGTTCAGGAATAAAGACTTATATGTTAGATATATTCGGTGAAGAATTCAGGGATTTAATAATAGCAGATTTAGAAAAAAACAATATAGATAAGTCTCTTTGTACCTACGATAAGCATAAAACTATGAGAACTATAATAGTGAATACAAAAGGTGAGAGAGTTATATTTGTGTTGGACGAAGATAAAAAACCACAAATTTCTTTAAATAAAAAACAGATGGAAATATTAATGGGTGCAAAATATTTATATACAAATATACCTGAAATAGTAAGAATAAGAGGCTCAAAAGATTTGGTAAAGAATCTAAGAAAAGAAAAGGTAAAAATATTTTACGACATAGAAAAAACTATGTTGAAAGATGAATACAATGTAGAATATTTTATGGAAAATGCAGATATACTTTCTTTTAATGTAGAAGGGTATAAAAAACTTATTAATAAAAAATCAGAAGAATTTATTAAAAATTTAATAAATAAAAACATTAAAATTATAATAACAAAAGGTAAGAATGGTTGTGAGATTTTAGCTAAAAATTATAGTTTAAATATAGAAGGTAAGAAAGCAAAAGTAGTAGATACAACAGGAGCTGGTGATACTTTTAACGGGATTGTAATTAGCTCTTTAATAAAAGGGTTAGATCTAGAAAATGCAGTTAAGAAAGCTAATGAAACAGCTGCTTTATCTACTGAATACTTTGGAGTAAATAAAAACATTGGAAAACTAATTAAATAGTGGAGGTAAAAATGGAAAAAAGAAATATAATTATAGATTGTGACCCAGGACATGATGATGTGATGGCTATACTATTAGCCCTAGCAAATCAAGATAAATTTAATAT
>CAYMUD010000454.1:0-1239 GCA_964393495.1 uncultured Clostridia bacterium
GGAGCTGCTACTATTACACCCATAGAACTTTTAACTTCCATCATTGATGTAATATAACTAATAACTGTGTTTATTAAATCTCCAGGAATTAGTTTTTTATCTTTCATAGCTTCTTTTATTAAATGAGATTGAGATCCTAGAATTCTATCTTCATACTCCGTTCCTAAAAGTCCCTTTTTAACTGAATCATTCATTATTTCTACAATTTTCTTCATTTTATTGTAAACTTCATCTTCAGAAATTTTACCTCTTTTACTTTCATACAACAAAGCTAGTTCATAAAGAGATTTATCATTGCCGAATTTTTCAAGCATCTCACTGGCTGTCAAAAATGGAACCTGACAATCTTTAGATGACATCACAGGCAAAACTGGAGATAAGTTAATAAGGGAAAATACTCCACCCATCTTTTTAAGTCTATTACAAAATGATTCATCTATCCCTTTCAGCGTTTTTAAGTTTAATAAAATTTCTTTTTCCTTTGAAGATTTTTGAATATACTCCAAATTAAGATTTTCTTTCTCTATTATCATTTCTATATCTTGAGCTACTTTATTTGTACTGCAAAAAATTAAAGTTTCATAAAAATCTCCTGATATTTCTACAGGAAATCCATTAATATCTTCATATTTAATCATTCCTCCACCGGTAGATATTGCTGTAGCTGATACTTCTTCCTTTTGGCCTAAAATCTTTAACCGATAGGTATTTGGATGGTTTGCTTCATATTCTACAATATTGAAAATTACATCTAACCCTACTTTTTTTGATATATTGATAGAATTGACCAATCTTTCATCTTCCGGATTATAGCCAAGCAACCCTCCCACTAATCCAATATCTGAGCCTTGTCCTTGGTAAGTAGTTGCCAGTGAACCTTCAGGATGAAATTCAACTACAACTTTTTTTAGCCTTCCTTCAATCATCTGATTAGCTAATAATCCAATCCTTGAAGCAGCTGCAGTGTGTGAGCTGGATGGACCTCTCATTACAGGGCCGATTACATCATTAAATATACTTGCAGGTTGTTTTTTCATATTATCTCCTAACCTATTATTAGTTCAATCTCTATCTCTTACTCTCCAAAATATTTGCTTATATGTTTTAAATTATCTACCTTAACATCTTCGTCTATTAAAGGTACCTTTATCAATTTTTTATTATAAAAATATTCTTCTATTTCTTTTAAATACTTATCTTCTAATTTCTTTCTGTTTTCCCAAAATTTACCTTCAACAT
>CAYMUD010000455.1:0-1235 GCA_964393495.1 uncultured Clostridia bacterium
TATGCATCCATAAAAAACTTGCCAGTCTATTTTTAAGGGGATATAAAAGATTAAAAGAACTTTGAGTTGATAAGTCGTTAAGTTTATCAATAATCGACCTAACTATGTATCTTAAGAAGGGGGGATAATCAAAGGCCTTTTCTCTTAAAATTTCTATTGGTAAACTTAATAAATAAGAATCTGTGATAGCATCTACAGGATTAGTAACTTTCAAATCTTTGAAAAGTTCAACCTCGCCAATTGAATCAAATTTCGTATAAAAACTCAGCAAAAGGGATCTTCCATTTTCTTGAAAAGTATATACTTTTAATTTTCCCTCTACAAAAAAATAAAATTTTTCAAGTTTTTCATCAGCCTGCAAAATATTTTCCCCAGATTCAAATTTTACGAGTTCAAGATTTTTTACCAGTTCTTCTGGAAGTATTTCCTTGATTTTGTATTTATTAATATATTTTTCCCTAAGTCTTTTATCATCTAATGTTTTCATAATAAAAACCTCCACTCATATATGAATTTTACCATATTATTTATTTTATTTAAATAGGACTTATGTCATAATATGATTTTTTTTAATATGCTATGATATAATATGCTATCAAGTAAAAAAGGAGAAATTATGGTAAAACTCAGTGCTTTTCTTTCAGGGATATTAATAATATTTGTTAATTACTTAAACAGTATAATGGGTCAAGAGTCATCGGTATTTTTTGCTACTAGCTACTATCATTTATCTGGTTTTGTAGTTTTTACTATTATTTTATTACTAAAAAAAGAAAAATTTATAAACTTAAAAGAACTTGAATTTAGATATTTTCTACCAGGATTATTCAGCGTATTTACTATACTGATAGCATCTTTTGTCATGCCTGTAATCGGTGCCACCATGCTTATGGCTTTCAATCTCATAGGTCAAACTATCACATCAAATCTAATTGACCATTACGGACTTCTTGGAATGCGTAAAAGACCTTTGGAAAAAAAGAAATTAATCGGATATTCTATTATACTTTTAGGTATAATAATTATGTTTTTATAGAGGTGCAAAAATGATTTATTATTTATTAGCTTTATTTATGGGGATTATTGTTGTAATAACTCCCGTATTAAACGGCCAACTAACACTAAAAACTTCTACATATAAAACCGCTCATTTATCTTTTATGGTCGGTGGTTTTTCAGCTACTCTTATTTTTTTGGTATTTGGAAGTTCAATAATAGGAAGTGGATTTTTATCT
>CAYMUD010000456.1:0-1232 GCA_964393495.1 uncultured Clostridia bacterium
AAATGATGATGAAATGTTGAAGCTTTTTGCATCTCAGGTGGGGTTATTTATAGATAAGAAAAAAGATGAATTAAAAACAATAGAGATGAAAGAAAGACTTGAAAATATTATTAAAGGAACAAATGTAGGTACTTGGGAACTCAATGTTAAAACTGGTGAATCCATTGTCAATAAAAGATGGGCTGAAATGTTGGGATACAAACTAGAAGAGATTTTACCAGCTAGCAGAGAAAAAAGGGAAAGTTTAATACATCCTGATGATTTAGGTAAACTTCAAAGAGAATTTCAAAAAGCGCTTAATAAAGAAATAGAATATTATGATATCGAACTTAGAAAAAGACATAAAAATGGGAACTGGATATGGATAAATGCTAGAGCTAAAGTTACAAAATGGTCTGAAGATGGTAGTCCTCTAGTTGTAAGTGGAGCACTAACGGATATAACAGAAAAAATAAAATATGAGAATAAAATTATAAATCAAAGAGATTATTTATTTAAAATATTTAATTCTATGAGTCAGTATGTCATTGTAACTGGATTGGACTATAAAATTCAATTCATGAATGAAAAAGCAATTAGGGATTTTGGAAATATTAAAGGTAAGATTTGCTTTAAAGAACTTGGAAAAGACAAACCTTGCCAAGGATGTAGGCTAAAAGTTCTTGAAAATATGAGTAATGGTGAAACAGTAGAATATCTTGTCAATGCTTTTGATAAGGATTTAGAAGTAAGGGCATCCAAGCTGGAAAATAAAGACGGTAGCATATCTATCCTTGAAGTAATAGAGGACATAACAGAAAAAAAAGAAAGACAAAGAGAAATAGAATATTTGAATCTTCACGATCACCTTACTGGAATATATAACAGAAGATTTTTCGAAAAAGAGATAAATAGACTTGATATTGATAAAAATCTACCAATTTCAATAATTACTTTAGATGTCAATGGGCTGAAACTTATAAATGATACCTTTGGTCATAGTAAGGGAGACCAGATTCTTATCAAAATAGCAAAGGTTATGAAAAATAGTGTTGAATCTAATGAAATAGTTGCAAGAATAGGAGGAGATGAATTTTCTTTAATTCTTCCAAAGTGCAGTGAAAATAAGGCTTCTGAAATAGCAGACAGGATTAAAGAAAATATAGATAAAGAATCAGAAAAAGGTGTTCCTTTCTCTTTAGCTATTGGCTTTCATACCAAAGAAAAACCAGAAGAAGAGATTTCAGAAGTAT
>CAYMUD010000457.1:0-1232 GCA_964393495.1 uncultured Clostridia bacterium
TCTAATTTCATATTTTAATACTTCCTTTAACAAAAATTTGGTCTAAAAATAAAATGCAATTTATGTTATAATAATATTAACAAAATGAATTAAAATTTTCAAATGAGATATTCATAAAGTATAAAAAAAGGGGTAATTTGATGGATAAAGTAATAAGTTGGTCAGTTGCAATATCACAGATTTTTTTTGTAATAGACATAATAATATTTCTCCCCATGAGCTTTATAAGAAAAACAAAAAAAATTGCTGGTAAAGGATTGGTTTTTTCAAGTTTTATATTTGGTATTACGGTTTGGTTATTAGGAGCTATTATTACATTTAGCTACTGGGGAATTGTTGCTCTTATAATTGGGCTTGTATTAATGGGAGTCGGAGTAATTCCTATGGGGATGGTAGCGTGTTTTATTAACGAGTTATGGTTTGAACTAATCTTCTTAGTAATAGGAAGCATTTTAATTTTTATTACCAGAGCATATGGTTTAAGTTTAATAGAGAGGTATTAACATGTTTATTTATATTTTGTATGGAATTTTAATATTATTTATAGGATATTTTGTCTTTAATGGTTTTAAATTTTTTTTGGTTAAGCATTATAGTAAAATAAAAGGTGGGGATAAAACTACTAATAATTGTAGCTTTTTATATAAGAAACATTACCTTCTTATTTTACAAAAATTAAGAAAAACAAGTTTTGGAGATAATGCAGAATTCGAATTAAAGCCAGCATTAGTTGTAATTTGTAATCTTGCTATTCAAAATTCAGGAAAAGATAGAGAAATTATTACTAAGTATTTAGTACCTTGGATAAAAGAAAAATATATTAAGAATGAAGAAGAAAATAAAGAATTTTATAAAAGAATTGCTCTTTATGAAGAAATCATCAAAGGTATGCCTGTTAGAGGAGAATGGTTAATGGGAAATTTAACACCAAAAGAAGATAGAAACGAAATAATTGACATTGGTATAGCAATGGGAGATATATTAGTTAATCCTGCATGTGCTGATGATTATAAAGGAGCCCCACTCATGATTAATGATGCAAGCCAAAGAACTAGTTTTGCAATCATCATGACAAAAGAAGTTTTCGCAGAATTAGCAGAATTTCATAATAGAATTTATCAGTTATAAGTATATAAAGAAAAAATTTTAAAAAAGTCAATTTTTAGCACAACAGAACAAAATAGAAAGAAAATTTCAAGCCTAAAATACAAGTTAAAAATATAAAATTTAGG
>CAYMUD010000458.1:0-1231 GCA_964393495.1 uncultured Clostridia bacterium
GCATACCCCTGTATTGATGTAAGAGGTGTTTTAAGTTCATGAGAAATATTTTGAAGAAATTCTTTTTCTTTTTTATCATTTTCTTTTAGTTTATCTGCCATAATATCAATAGAAAGGGCAAGCTCTCCAATTTCATCTTGAGTATTAATATTTAAGCTTTCATACTTACCTCCCTTTGCAATTATATTTGCTTTCTTCTTTATTTTTTCAAGTGGGTCGATAATTTTTCTACCTCTTCTATATCCTAAAACCCCAACTACTAAACATGATATTGCTAAAAGTATTAGTGTTATCTTTCTTAGTGAGCTCATATACCTGTCCGTAAGCTCAGCTGATTTATACTGTACAATCCATGAATTCCTAATATTACTTCCCGTTAAATTGATTTTCATTATAACCGCAAAGAAACTTTCGCTTTCTATATTTATTCTTATTAATTTATTATAGTTTTCATTAGATATTTGATTTTTTATCTTTCTTAAAGCCATTTCATCCAACTGGTTTTTTTGATTTAAAATTTTAATGTTACCTATTCTATCTTCAAGAAAAATTTCAAACCTGCTTCCAATTGGTGTGTTATTCGCTCTAAGATTTATTGCTACCATTTCTCTTATGTTAGGGAAAGATTCTTCAGTAACTTCTGAAACATTTCTTTTTATCTGCTCCACTATTAGGTTTCTATCATCTCTCATCTCAAGACTTGTAACTTGTCTGAGAAGTATTCTTATAGATATGTTAATAATTAGAGAAAAAACAATAAGTGCAGCTATTACTATTATTAAATTAGTACTTATAATTTGATTTTTTATAGATTTTTTCATTCTTCCACCTTATATCCATATCCCCAGATAGTTTTAATTTTGAAACTTCCCTTTTCAGTTTTAAGTTTTTTTCTCAATCTCTTAATTAGATCATCCACGGGTCTAGCTTCACCAACATAATCGTATCCCCATATTTTTTCGATTATCTTTTCCCTTGAAAAAGCTTGATTCTTATTTACACATAACAAGTAAAGAAGCTCATATTCTTTATTGGTGATATCAAGTTCTACCCCATTTATTTTAACGCTTCTTTCATTTACATTAATAACTAAGTCTCGGCAATTGATGACTTGTTTTTCTTCTTCCTTTTCATCAATTCTTTTAAATATATTTTTTACTCTTACAACCATTTCCCTGGGACTAAAGGGTTTGGAAATATAGTCATCGCTTCCAAGCTCAAGTCCCAATAT
>CAYMUD010000459.1:0-1230 GCA_964393495.1 uncultured Clostridia bacterium
ATTGAAATACAAAAAAGCAATATACTATTAATAGGTCCTACTGGAAGTGGAAAAACCTATTTAGCTCAAACATTAGCCAGAATGTTGAAAGTTCCTTTTGCAATAGCTGATGCTACATCTTTGACGGAAGCAGGTTATGTAGGAGAAGATGTAGAAAATATTATATTAAAATTAGTACAGGCTGCTGATTATGATATAGAGAAGGCGGAAAAGGGAATTATATATATAGATGAAATCGATAAGATTGCAAGAAAAGGTGATAATCCATCGATTACAAGAGATGTAAGTGGTGAAGGAGTCCAGCAGGCTCTTTTAAAGATTTTAGAAGGCACAGTAGCAAATGTACCACCGCAAGGAGGCCGAAAACACCCACATCAAGAATTCCTTCAGGTAGATACTTCAAACATTCTATTCGTTATAGGTGGAGCTTTTGATGGAATAGAAAGAATAATACAAAAAAGAGTAGGTAAAAAATCAATTGGTTTTGGAGCTGAATTAGGCGATAATGTTAAACAAGACTATAGTAAGATTATAAAAAACATTCAGGCTCAAGACTTGTTAAGATTCGGTTTAATTCCTGAATTTGTAGGTAGAATACCTGTTATAGTTCCATTAGAAGAATTAGACGAAGAAGCTCTAATAAGAATAATGATGGATACTAAGAACAGTTTAGTAGATCAATATAAAGAGCTTTTCAAAATGGACGGTGTAGAACTAGAAATAGAAAAGGACGCATTAAAAGTAATCGCTGAGAAAGCTTTAGAAATTAAGACAGGTGCAAGAGGTCTGAGAGGTATTTTGGAGAAAGTTATGACTGATATTATGTACGATATACCTTCGAGATATGACATTGAAAAATGTATCATAACTAAGGATACGATACTTAAAGACAAAGGGCCTACATTATTATTAAACAATAATGCTGATCAAGACGATAATTCAGAAACAGCTTAAAAAATGCCTGTATACAGGCATTTTTTATTAAATATAAATAAATAATCAAAATGGAGTAGATATATGACTAAAAATTATGAAAAAGAAACGAAGAACTTACCGATGATACCTTTAAGAGGTATGCATATTTTCCCAGGTATGGTGATTCATTTTGATGTTGGTAGAGAAAAATCAATAAATGCTTTAGAAGAATCTATGATAAATGATTCTATAATTTTTTTGACTACTCAAAAAGATGCAAGTACAGAAATACCAACTGAAGAGGATTACTATGAA
>CAYMUD010000460.1:0-1229 GCA_964393495.1 uncultured Clostridia bacterium
TCCATTTCATATACAAAGTTATAAAACTTCTGTGCATGAAATCTTTCTTCTTCAGCCTGAACCTTAAAGAAATTTGCAAAGCCCGGTAGATCATTTGAGTCAAAGTAAGCTTCCATTGCCACATAGTAGTGTGCTGATTCTAATTCATATTTGATTTGTTTGTTAATTTCACTTAATAATTTTTCTGATAACATAAATATCCTCCTAGTTTTATATATTTACTTTTATGATAAAAGTTTCCATCAATCTTCTTTCTATATATACCCTTTGAAGAAATTCATATTCAATTAATTTGTTTTTTTATAAGCTCATATAAATCATTTCTTCTATGTTTCAATAGGGGTAGCTGCTCTCTAATATCTTTTATCTTTGTTAAATCTATATCGTTTATAATATAGCCTTCTTCAAATCCCATCCTATCTACTATTTCCCCCCAAGGTGACACAAGAATACTGTTTCCATAGGAAGTATAGCTTGCTTCTTTGTCTTGGGCTGGTGCCGTACCTACTGTAAAAACCTGATTATCTAAAGCTCTTGCCCTAAAAGAAAGTTCCCAATGAGCAGGTCCAGTAGTCATATTAAAGGCTCCAGGAATTATAATAACCTGCGCTCCCTTTAGAGTCATAAGTCTTGCCCATTCAGGAAATCTAATGTCATAGCATATCATTAGACCTATCTTACCAAACTCTGTATCAACAAGTGTCAAATCTTTTCCTGGTGTAAGAGTTTCTGATTCTATAAAAGTTTGTCCACCTTCTATGTCTATATCAAAAAGATGAACTTTTCTGTGTCTACCTATTTGATTCCCTTTTCTATCGAATACGTATGAAGTATTGTAAACTTCACCTGAATCCTCCTTTTCCGGAATTGAACCAGCAAATAAATAAACTTCATATTTTTGAGCCAAGTCTGATAATTTAGACCAGGTTTTACCTCTTTCTTTTTCAGAATATTTTTCAAATAATGACTTATCATATGGACAATTAAACATTTCTGGTAGTACAATTATGTCGGGATTTTGTTCCTTCATTTCTTCCAAATATTTTTCTACTTCTAATATGTTTTTTTCTTTGTCAGGATAAACTTTCATCTGAACTTGACCTATTTTCATATTATTCATCTCCTATCATTAATATAATCTCTTCCCATCTTTCCATAAGTTTTTCTATCTTTTTTTCGTATTCTTCTTTTTCTAAATAAAGTTCTTTTAATTTTTGCCCATCTCTTTT
>CAYMUD010000461.1:0-1222 GCA_964393495.1 uncultured Clostridia bacterium
TATTTTGATGGATGCAATACTATAGAACTTGCAGAAAAGTATGGTACCCCACTATACTTATATTCTGAAAACATAATATTATCAAAAATTAATGAGATTAAATCTGCTTTTTTAACGAAATATAAAAATACTAGAGCTGCTTATGCTGGAAAAGCTTTTTTAACAAAATATATGTGTAAACTCATAGAAAAAGAAGGATTATCTTTGGATGTGGTTTCAGGAGGAGAATTATACACTGCTATAGAATCATCTTTTCCTCCTGAAAGAATTGAATTTAACGGGAATAATAAATCTAAAGAAGAATTAGAAATGGCTTTAGATTACAATATTGGAAGATTTATAGTAGATAACACCTATGAATTAGATTTGTTAGAAAAATTATCAAAAGAAAGAAATATTAAATCAAATATACTTTTTAGAATAACACCTGGAGTTATGTCAGATACACATAAATATATAACTACTGGAAAAAAAGATTCTAAATTTGGAATCCCTTTAGATGATAATATATTAATACCTGCTATTAAAAAAGCTATAGAGTCGGATTTCATTGAATTTTTAGGGTTTCACTATCACGTTGGATCCCAACTACACAACAACTTTTCTCACATTGGAGCTCTAGATGTTGTGTTAAAACTCATAAAGAGAACGAAAGAAATTTTTGATTTCAGTATTAAGGAAATTAATATCGGTGGCGGATTTGGGATAAAGTATACAGAAAAAGACAGTCCTATCCCTATATCATCTTTTATTGATCCAGTTATGGATAAATTAATTAAATTTTGCGAAAAAGAAAGTCTTAATACACCTTCAGTTGTAATGGAACCTGGTAGGTTTATTGTAGGGGAAGCTGGTATACAACTTTATACCATAGGTAGCATTAAAGAGATTCCTGAAATCAGGAAATATGTATCAATTGACGGAGGAATGACTGATAACGTAAGACCAGGATTATATCAAGCAGAATACACAGGAACAATTGCTAATAGGGCTTCTGATAAAAAGGATACTTTAGTTACTATAAGTGGTAAATGTTGTGAATCTACTGATATTCTCATAAAAGATATTTATCTTTCAAAGCCAAAACCAGAAGATATTTTTGCTGTATTTTCAACTGGAGCCTATGGCTATTCTATGGCTAACAATTACAATAAAATTCCTATACCTGCAGTAGTTTTAGTTAAAAATGGAGAATCTGAATTAATCGTAAAAAAACAAAGTT
>CAYMUD010000462.1:0-1222 GCA_964393495.1 uncultured Clostridia bacterium
CTTATATACTTATTATAATACCCACACCTATTCATTATAAACAAATATCAATAAAATTATAAGAAACAAAGTATCCTTTTCAAAGATATTTTTTCAATTATATCATAAAATACAATCTTTTGTTAAATTAAGAAAGATGCAATTTGAATCTGTATATATAAAAATAAAACCCTTATTAAAGTTTAATTTAACAAGGGTTTTATAAATTAATTTTTAGGCGGCATCGGGATAAATATGGAAGTGACTCTCTTATATTCTTCCCAACCATCTTTTCCTTTTTTATCATATTTCTTTTCTAGAAGTGGTACACCAGAAACATAACGTACTAGAACAGTAATAACTATAGGACTAAAAATTAGCCATAAATTAGATAGACCTGCAATGGATATAATATATATACCCCACCACTGGCTTGCTTCACCAAAATAGTTTGGATGTCTTGTATACTTCCATAATCCTTCAGTCATAAGTTTTCCCCTATTGTTATGGTCTGATAAAAATTCTTTTAGTTGTGCATCTCCTACTGCCTCAAAATAAAATCCAAATATCCAAATTCCTAATCCTATAAAGCTTATTACATTAAATGGAACTTTACCTATAATGTTAACATAAATAACTGGAAAGGAAATAGTAGTATTTAAAATGAATTGTAAAAGATACATCCTATAAAAAAAGTATAGGTCAAAATAAATACCATCGTACTCTTTTCTGTATTTCTTTTTAAAATCAACGTATCTAGAATCTTCTGGTTTTCCTACGTTTCTCTTATATAAATGGTAACCCAATCTAAGTCCCCAAATTGTAACTAGGCTAGTCATAATAAGACCTGCTGTTGATCTATTATCTGTGATTATAAATGATATTAATGCTGTTGCTACAAATCCCAAACCCCATAATATATCTATATAGTCATGTTTGTCTCTTTTTTTTGCTATAAGAAATGTGATTACAAATAACAAAAATAAAAATCCATAGGATATAAATATTTTCATTTCTCTCTCCTTTTTATATTGATAAATCAATAAATCTATTTGTAAACAATATATACCCTATATCTTGAAATTTATCCATATTAAATACTCTCCTTATTGAATATATAGCCTTAATTATGGATAAATCTTTTTAAAATATTATATTCTATATTTTTCTTTTATATAATTATCTATGGTTTCTGCAACCACTTTAGCGGCTGATACAGCTTCAACAACGGTCTTTGCTCCTG
>CAYMUD010000463.1:0-1220 GCA_964393495.1 uncultured Clostridia bacterium
GTTGTTGATTTTTGACCTATTAGGGTTGTAGGGGCCATCTGTCCACCAGTCATACCATAAATAGCATTATTAACAAAAATAGTTGTTATTTTTTCTCCTCTATGAGCTGCATGTATTATTTCTGCTGTACCAATGGAAGCTAAATCTCCATCTCCTTGATAAGCGAAAACAACATTTTCAGGTCTAACTCTTTTTACTCCAGTTGCTACTGCAGGAGCTCTACCATGAGATGCCTGATGAATATCACAATTATAATATTTGTATGCTAAGGCTGAACATCCAACAGGAACCACTCCTATTGCATCTCCTAGAACACCTAGTTCGACTAAAACTTCTGCTACTAATTTTTGTATAATACCGTGAGTACATCCTGGACAGTAGTGAAGTTGTGTATCAGTTAATCCTTTGCTTTTTTTAGCTACTATTGTAGACATTATTTTGCACCTCCTGATATTTCTTTAATCTTATTAACAACCTGTGCTGGAGTAGGTACCATTCCACCAGATTTACCTTCAAAATGTACAGGCCATCTTCCTTTTGATGAAATTTTTACATCATCTATCATTTGACCCATGCTCATTTCTACAGTTAATAGTCCTTTACAGTCTTTATTTATTTTATCAAAGGCTTCTTCAGGAAAAGGCCATAATGTTATAGGTCTTATTAAACCAACTTTTAAACCTTCTTTTTCACAATCTTCTATTGCATTTTTTACAATCCTTGAAGTTGTTCCGTATGCGACACATACGACATCTGCATCTTCTATATTTATCTCTTCATATTTTATTTCATTTTTAGTAATTAGGTCGTGTTTTTTTTCTAATCTAATATTATGTTCTTGTAGTTCATCTGGTTCTAAATATAAAGAATTAATAATATTAGGTTTTTTATCTTCTTTTGTACCAGTTGTTATCCAATCTTTTTCAGGAAGGTCTCTTTTTTTAGGTTCTTTAAATTCTACAGCTTCCATCATCTGGCCTATCATACCATCTCCAAGAACCATAACAGGTATTCTATAAAGATCAGCTACATCAAAAGCTTCCATCATTAAATCAACAGTTTCTTGAATGCTTGCTGGAGCATAAACTACATGTCTATAATCTCCATTTCCGCCACCTCTGGTAGCTTGAAAATAATCAGCTTGACCTGGTTGTATGCTTCCTAGTCCAGGACCACCTCTCATCATATTTACAATAACACAAGGTAATTCAGCTCCTGCT
>CAYMUD010000464.1:0-1219 GCA_964393495.1 uncultured Clostridia bacterium
TACCTTTTGCAGGAGTTCACGCAGGTAAATTAAAAGGATATACTGCAAAAGAAATATTAACCGATGAAGATAAATTAGTGGAATCTTTATTAGAAGTGAAAAAATTATATAATCCAGATGGTATGCCTATAGTATTTGACCTTCAAATAGAAGCAGAAATACTTGGTTGCGATTTGCTTTGGGCAGAAGATAATCCACCTTCAGTAAGTTCTCACCCTTATGGGTCTGAAAAAATAGTGCCTTGCAACTGTAAAATACCAACAAAAGAAGATGGTAGAATACCGGAAATATTAAATGCTATGGGAAGAGTAAAAAAAGAGATTGGTAATGATACAGCTCTTTACGGATTAATATGTGGACCTTTAACACTGGCATCACATCTTAGAGGAAGCGAATTTTTCATGGATATGATAACAGATCAAGAATATGTAAAAAACTTAGTAGAATTTTGTGCAGAAGTAGCAATAAAGATGTCTGAGTACTATATCGAAGCAGGTATGGATGTTATTGCTGTTGTAGATCCGCTAGTAAGTCAAGTATCACCAACACATTTCGAAGAAATGCTATCTGAATCATTTACTGCAGTATTTGATTATATTAGAAACGCTGGAGCTTATTCTTCATTCTTCGTTTGCGGTAATGCAACGGTACAGCTTGATGTTATGTGCAAAACAAACCCGGATTCAATCTCAGTAGATGAAAATGTTGATTTAGTAGAAGCCAAAGAAGTTACAGATAAATACAATATTACAGTTGGAGGGAATATACCTCTTACAACTACAATGCTTCACGGTAATCAGCAGGATAATATGAAATACGTTGTAGATTTAATAGATTCTATAGAAGACAAAAGAAATTTAATAATTGCACCGGGATGCGATATGCCTTACGATGTTCCTGTAGAAAATACTATAGCAGTAACTCAAGCTGTTAAGCAAACTGATGATGTAAGAAAAATGGTAGAAAACTATACTTCATCAGCAGAAGATGTGGAAGTTGAACTGCCGGATTACGATAAATTAGAAAAACCCTTAATAGAAGTATTTACTCTAGATGCTGAAACCTGTGCAGCTTGTACATATATGCTAAAAGCAGCATTAGAAGCGGAAAAAGAATACGGTGATGATGTAGAAGTAGTTGAGTATAAATATACTAAGCTTGAAGATATAGCCCGAACTAAAAAAATGGGAGTACAAAAACTACCATCAATATATATAAA
>CAYMUD010000465.1:0-1219 GCA_964393495.1 uncultured Clostridia bacterium
AGAAAAGAAGTAAAGGCTTATATGAAAGATGCTATAGTATATGATGTGAAATCTATTACTACCAAAAAAAAGCAGCAGCTTGTACTTAATGGTTCTGATGTAGAAAAAATTAGAGGTAAAAAAGTGGTCTTATTGGATGATGTAGTATCCACTGGTGGTACCTTTAATTCTATGGAGAAAATATTAGAAAAAGCAGGAGCAAAAATTGTAGCTAGATCTGCAGTTCTAAAAGAAGGAGATAAATACAAAAAAGATGTAATTTATTTACAAGATTTACCTATATTCACGAAATAAATCTATAGACTTCTTTAATAGTTGATTTATTGACAAATTTCGCATAATAATGTAAGATAATGCAATATAAGCATAAAATACAATATAGATGCATTGAATGGAAAAGTACCTTTTTATATCTTTTGACAGAGACGTAGTGGTGGTGAGAACTACGAGGATTAAATATGGGAAAATCATCCAGGAGTATAGTTGTGGAAATTAAGTATACAGCTACGTGATAAGCGTTAATTATAGAGAGGTAGTATAGGATATTTATGCTGCAATGTGGGTGGAACCGCGGTTGATATCGTCCCAATTTTTTTTGGGGTGTTTTTTTATTTATAAAGGAATCATATAAATATATATCAGGAGGAGATTTAATGAAAAAATTCGAGGAAATATCGAAGGAGTCACATTCCGATTATGAAAAGAATATTAGAGAGTACTGGAAAGACATTGACATATTGCATCAAAGTGTAGAAACAAGAAAAGATAAAGAAAGTTTTATATTTTATGAAGGACCACCTACAGCAAATGGTTCTCCCGGTATACATCATGTTATAGCGAGAACTTTAAAAGATTCTGTATGTAGATATAAAACTATGGAAGGATATCAGGTTAAAAGAAAGGCTGGATGGGATACCCATGGTTTACCTGTAGAGATTGAAGTTGAGAAAAAACTAGGACTTAACAACAAACAGGATATAGAACACTACGGATTAGATAAGTTTAACCAGCAGTGTAGAGAGTCAGTATTTACTTATGAAGGTGAATGGAGAGAAATGACTGAGAGGATGGCTTATCTTATAGATTTGGATAATCCCTATATAACCTTAGATAATAACTATATTGAAACGGTATGGTGGATACTTGATAAATTTCACAAAGAAGGATATATATATGAAGGACATAAGATACTTCCTTACTGTGCAAGATGTGGAACAGG
>CAYMUD010000466.1:0-1216 GCA_964393495.1 uncultured Clostridia bacterium
TACTAATGATAGGATCAGGAGTTGGAGTAAGAATACTTAAAGACGATGTAGCTCAATTACCAAAAATAAGAAACGACTATGAAATTATACACGAAGATTATACACCTGTAGAAATGAATGAAAGAGAAGATAACACAAGTATAGAATTCCAGTATAATAACACGGTAAAAATCATAGTAGGAGACAGTAAAGAAGGTTGGGTACAATCTTTAGGACATTTTTTAGATATACTACACAACAATGAATATAGGAATATAAAAACTGTAGTAATAAACTACGATAATGTAAGACCTAAAGGTGAAAGATTAAAAACATTTGGCGGAACAGCCAGCGGTCATACTAGTCTTAAAAATATGTTTATAAAAACAGACAAAGTTCTTAAAAAAAGAGGAGCCATTGAAGATAAAAAGAGAATAAAATTAAAACCAATAGATTGCCTGGACGTAGCTAATATAATAGGTGAAAATGTAGTAGTTGGTGGAGTAAGAAGAACTGCAGAAATAGTACTTGTAGACGTAGATGATAAAGAAGCAATAGAAGCAAAAAACAAACTTTATAAACAAATAGATGGTCAGTGGATAGTAGATAAAGAAATAGTTCACAGACAAATGAGTAATAACTCAATATACTATAGAAAGAAACCATCAAGAGAACAGCTTCATTGGCAGATAGAACAGATGAGATATTCTGGAGAGCCTGGATGGGTAAATGAAGAAGCAGGTAAAAAACGTAGAGATAATATGAATGGCGTTAATCCTTGTGGGGAAATACTTTTAGATAAAAATGGTCTTTGTAATCTTACCACAATAAATGCATTTGCTTTTGTTAAAGAAGATGGTACTTTAGATTATGATGGTCTTGTAAATGCCCAAAGATTATCAGTAAGAGCAGCATATAGAATGACTTCTGTAGAACTTGAGATTCCGGACTGGGATGCTGTACAGCAGAGAGATAAGCTAACAGGATGTTCTCTTACAGGATGGCAGGATATGGTAAATGCTGTGAATCTTAATCACAAAGAGCAGGCGAGAGTTCTAAGAAAACTTAGAAAAGTAGGAAGAGAAGAAGGAGATAAATACGCTGAAGAACTTGGAGAAGGAAAACCCCTTCTTGTAACTACGGTAAAACCGGAAGGTACCTTATCTCAATTGCCAACAGTATCAAGTGGAGTACACTACTCTCATTCAGAATACTACATTAGAAGAGTAAGAATTAA
>CAYMUD010000467.1:0-1215 GCA_964393495.1 uncultured Clostridia bacterium
GTATGTGCTGTATTAATTAATAAAACACCTTGTTTTGCCCATGAACTTAAATCTAAATTAGCAATTCTTTCAGGATTAAAACCATTATAAATATCATTTTCAACTTCTTTAATAATGTTTCTTAAAGATGGTTGAGGATGTAATAATTTTGAATTACTAAAGGCAAGACCATCAAAAGCATCAGCTGGATTACTATAAGGATCCTGTCCTAAAATAACAACTTTTAAATTATTATAATTTGTTTCCCTAAAGGCTCTGAAAAATAAATCAGAACCTTTTTCAGGAATAACATTATAGTGTAATCTATCTTTGTTAATTTGTTTAGCAATATTTGAAAAAGCTGGATTTATTAGAAAATTTTCTAAAGGGTCATACCAGCTTTGAAATAGTATTTTTAATTTATTATTTATCATAGTTTTTAATTGTTATAGTCTTTTGTTAATATTTTTAAATTTATCAAAAGGTATATATACCATACTCAGTAAATTAAGATAATTTTTAAACTTTTTTTCAAATTCTTTATCTGTAAATAAAATATCATTAATTGTATGATGACTATAACCTACAAGCGATCTATTTGAATTAAATATCTGAGCAATAGTTTTATCTGTTAAAGATGTATTACATCTAATTATTACCATTGCCATATATTTAGCATTAACAACATTTTGTTTATGTGAACCTGATGTATGATAATTATTATTCAATTCTTCACCATAACCTATAATATTTATAACCTTTGATACAATTTTATTATGATATTCATAAGATAATTTATTAATATCATATTTATTTGATATATACTCTTGGTTTTGTAACCACTTTAATAATGTTATAGTTATATAATTATTATAATAATCTTCCATGGTAAATATATCTTAAGTTTTAAACAATGTTTCTTCTTTTTTATTAAATTTAGATTCTAATTCTGGTAAATCAAAATTTAAATTTAATTCCTTTTTTAGTTTATTATGATATTCTTCTTCTTTATATAAGATATTATACGTAGCTCCTTTTTTCTTCAAATGATGAAATCTCAATATTTGTTTTTTAGCATCATCAGTTATTTGAGAATAACATCCTTCCAATATTAATTTAACATCTTTCTGATATTTACCAGGAATTTTGAATATATAAAGATATTCATATCTATTATGTAATCTATTACGATGTATATATTGAGGATGAGATGTTAGTTTTTCATAGAAATCATCG
>CAYMUD010000468.1:0-1213 GCA_964393495.1 uncultured Clostridia bacterium
TCTATTGTTTCAATAAGTTTAGGTATAAGTAGCATTGTTAAAAATACTGTAGTATAAGATACAGCTATAGTATATATTCCTCCTTCAGAATAATTTAAAAAAATTATTCCTAAAACTCTTCCTATAAATACAGAAGTAAGTAAAGCTATAAGTGCGAAAGATGTGATTTTGTATGGTCTACCGTAAAGGTGCCCGACATGACCGACTATAGTCCAAGCAAAAAGATCTCCTATTCCTAATCCAGACTGAAGAATAGTTTCATTTACATAAAATCCTACTTCATTTACTCCTAAAACCATAAAAACAACATTTGCCATACCTATTAAAAACAAAGCAATATAAAAACTATAAGTATGAGATATTTTATCAGAAAAAACTACCATCACCATAATCCCCATTATATAGGGTATCCTTCTATAGAACAAAAGGTTAAATTCTATATTTTTAAAAAAGGGTTCTATTAGTTTTTGACTTAGACCATCGTTTAGATTTATCAAGAATAATATAGCACATACAAAAAATATAAGCTTTCTAATATCTTTACTTGTATCATATGCGTAATCGTAGGATTTTTGAAAATCTAAAAAACTTGCAGAAATCAAAGATATTACTAAAACAACTATCAAAATGTTCAAAGCATATATTTCCAATCCCATTTTCACCAAAAGATTAATTAAATACTCTACTGTATTACCTAAAATAATGGTTAGTCCCATAACTTTTATTTTATCCTTATAGCTTACTGATATAGTGTAAAAATAACTCCATCCCACTACAAACAATACTGAAGCAATTCCCATAAATGTAAAAATTACATACCAGTAAGTGACTCCGAAAAACAAGACTAAATTGCCACCTAAGGAAACTACTATAGAATATATAAGCAGTCTTTTAGGAAATTTCTCTTTTGAGTTAACATACCCAAAAAAGACAAGGAAAACAATAGGTACACCTATATAAGCAAGAGGATAATATTCTCCGCTAAAATTGTACCCTTGAGCCAAATATTCGTAGATAGGACCGTTGTAAGGAAAACTCAACATCCATCCTAAAAAGAATCCGTATGAAAGTATTATAAAGATATAGTTTTTATTATAATCATTGAATATTTTAGATTTAACTAGCATATTCTTATTTTAACACAAAAAAAACACAATATCACCCCTAATATCACCCTTATAATTATAGATATTAGTAGTATACTTATAATAGA
>CAYMUD010000469.1:0-1213 GCA_964393495.1 uncultured Clostridia bacterium
CTCTTCATCTGTATAGTCTTCATAATCTTTTTCAACAACTACTTCCATAACATCATAATGGGAGACATTATCCTGTGAAGTTACGGTAATATTTGCTATTCCACTATCTAAAGCTGTAATAGTACCGGATTGATTTACTCTTACCACCGATGGATTAGAGCTAGTGTAAGTTACTTCTTTATTGGTAGCCTCTCTAGGAAATATTGTTGCCTTAACCTTTTGACTATCTCCTAGCTTAAGTTCCTTATATATTTCTGCAAACAAAAGGTCCGTGACTTCTACATACTCTTCAAAAACTTCTTCTTCAGTATCCTCAGTATCTTCATCTCCATTGAATATATCCATTACAGAATCTACAATAGACCCCCCTGCCTCCATTTCTATTCTACCTTCAGCTTCCACTAAACCAGTAGCTAAAATCACTCCTGTAAAAGTTCCCGACAGAGATTCTTCTGAAACAACTCCACTAAATTTATATACCACCGGAAGTTCATCAGTAAAACCGTAGTATCCTTCTTCAAATACAATCTTTATATTTTCACCATCAATAGATGTACTGGTGCTTTCAATTGAAAAACCTTCTATAGTCATTACTGCTTCTCCATCAGAAAAAGTCATTGCTGCTCTGTAATCACTAAAATCTTCAGGTTCTGCTGTATAAGTTATATTGTCTACAACTTCTTTCATAGACTTGTTAATATTATCAATGTATATATTGTCGGTAATATATACTCCTGAGTATTTACTTGAAATTTTGCTCTGGCCAAAAGCCAAAAAAATACTGCCCTTTAAAAGAGTAAAAACCATAATAACAAGAATAAAATTAATTAAATTTTTATTTTTTTTATGAATCCTGTTCATATAACCACCCCTAATTTTTTTTACAAAAAAAGATATCTGCTCTAAAGCAAATATCTTCAAATATTAGTTTGTTAAGTTTTCCGTCCTAATATTCACTTGTATATTAGTATATCAAAAAATAAATACTGAATCAATAATATATTTCCTTTTCTAAAGAATTAATAATTACTTTTCTAATTTTATTTTATAACATTTATAGCTAGGTACTACATTTTTTAATTCTTCTTTAACTTTCTGATCTTCCATACTAGCTATACTACAACTAATATTTTTTAAAAAATCTATTATATCTTTTTCTTTTATTTCTTCTGGTTTCTCTATGAAGATTTTTTCATGTTTTGTAGCTATGTTA
>CAYMUD010000470.1:0-1212 GCA_964393495.1 uncultured Clostridia bacterium
TATTATGTCTGGCTTCATAAAAGCTATGGATAATATCGGTAGCAATATAAATTAGTGTTAGCTGAATAAGAATAAAAATACCAAAAGGAGTCTAAAGATGAAGGAAGAGCAATTATTAAATAAAACTCTTAATCTTATTAATGATGATGATTCATTAGTTGCTTACAACTACTTGGTATCTAATCTAGATTTACTAGAAGAAAAATCTAGCCAGGTTTATAATTTTCTGTATTGTCTTGCAGCTATATCAGATAAGAAAGATGAAGCTATTGATTGGTTGAGAGAAGCTATAGATACCAAAGGTTTTTGGTATAGACCAGAAGTTTTTGAAGACGAAGATTTGGATAGCATAAGAGAAAAAGAAGAATTTAAAAAGTATGTAAAAAAATCTAAAGATAAATTTTTAGAAGCAAAATCTAAAGCCAAAACAGTATTTACCTGGAAATCTAAAGAAAAAGATAACATCATTATAGTCTTGCATGGTAATCAACAAAATAATGAGATAAGCAAAAATTATTGGTCAGATCTTAAAGCTTCAAATTACCAGTTAGAATACATACAATCTAATGAAGTGGATTCTTATCAATTATATAGATGGGAAGACCAAGGGAACGGTATTATTCAGTTGATTAATTCCCTTGCTTCAATTGATTATGAAAAATACAAGGATAAAGTATTAAGCGGATTCTCATCAGGTTGCAACACTATTTTAAGAACATTAAGTGAAACTAACATTGTATGTGACAGAGTAGTATTAATATCTCCTTGGATTCCCTATATAAAAAATGATCTTGAAAGACTTATAAATAACCTGATAAAAAAAGAAGTAGAAGTACTCATTGTATGCGGTAAAAAGGACAAAGATTGCTATCCTTTGTGCAGGTTATTTGAGAACAAAGCTGATAAACTAGGATTAAAAATAAAAAGGTTTTATATTGATGATTTAGACCACCAGTACCCAAGTAATTTTCTGGAAATAATTTCTAAATTCTTAAATGATTAATATAAATACAATATGATTATCTAATTCTGAAACTCTACTATATTTGGAGGAGTCTCTGAGTTGCCTGAATATTTTTAGAATTTCTAGATGAATTTTCTACAGAACTTAAATTGAAAAAATGTTTTTGTAGTGATATAATTAATTAAATGAAGACAGATTTAAAAATGAATACTAAACATAAATTATTTACATGCTTTCCCGATTCATAT
>CAYMUD010000471.1:0-1206 GCA_964393495.1 uncultured Clostridia bacterium
CAAAAGGATTTTGGAGCTATAACAGAAGCGCTAACCTACGGGTTTGGTAGTGGAATTGGATGGTTCCTGGCAATTCTTGGTATTGCAGCTATTCGTGAAAAAATAGCTTACTCTAATGTGCCTGCTCCATTAAAAGGTTTGGGGATAACATTTATTATCACCGGGCTTATGGCGTTAGGATTTATGAGTTTTATGGGAATTAAATTATAATCGCAAAAGAAAGATTATGACAGTTATTATAGCAAGTGTAGTAGTATTTTTAGCATTAATACTCATATTGGTTTCTGTGTTACTTGGAGCAAAGGCAAAATTAGCGCCTTCTGGTCCGGTTACCATAAACGTAAATGGAGAAAGAGATATGGAAGTTGGTTCTGGAGGAACTTTACTTTCAACTCTGGGAGACAATAAATTATTTTTACCTTCTGCCTGTGGTGGTGGTGGAACCTGTGTACAGTGTAAATGTATCGTAAAAGAAGGTGGCGGTGCCATTCTTCCTACCGAGGAACCACACTTTACTCGTAAAGAGATCGCACAGGGATGGCGATTAGGTTGCCAGGTAAAGGTGAAAGAAGATATGAAAATCACTATTCCGGAAGAAGTATTCGGAATTAAAAAATGGGAGGCAACCGTATTAAGAAATTATAACGTTGCTTCTTTTATCAAGGAATTTGTAGTTGAAATTCCTGAAGATATGGATTATAAGGCCGGTGGATATATTCAGATCGAAATTCCTAAGTGTGAGGTTAAATTTAGTGATATGGATATCACAGCTCACCCTGAAGAACACGATACTCCAGATATGTTTGAGGCCGAGTGGGATAAGTTTAAACTTCGTCCACTAGTTATGAAAAACCCTGAAACTGTAGAGCGTGCTTACTCTATGGCTTCTTACCCTGCTGAAGGGCGTGAGATTATGCTTAACGTACGTGTAGCTACTCCGCCGTGGGATAGATCAAAAGATACCTGGATGGATGTAAATCCTGGTATTGCTTCCTCTTATATTTTCTCAAGGAAAAAAGGAGATAAAGTAACTATCTCTGGTCCTTATGGAGAATTCTTTATTAACCATAGTGAAGCCGAAATGCTTTACGTTGGTGGTGGGGCAGGTATGGCGCCAATGCGTTCTCACCTTTACCATTTGTTCCGTACACTTAAAACCGGTAGAAAAGTTACTTACTGGTATGGTGGACGTTCAAAAAGAGAATT
>CAYMUD010000472.1:0-1193 GCA_964393495.1 uncultured Clostridia bacterium
ATCTCTTCTTCTGGTTTTTCTTTGGTATGAAAGCCAATAGCTAAGGAAAAAGGAATGCCTCCTTCTGAATGTTTATCAGTATTTTCCTTAATTCTTTCTGTAATAATATGGGCTTCATTGTCGGTGCATTTTGGAAGGATTATTGAAAATTCATCTCCGCCTATTCTTGCGGCTATTTCATCAGACCTAATACTGTTTTTTATAGATTGTGCTATTTTAACAAGAATCTCATCTCCCTTGCTGTGACCAAAGGTGTCATTTATGAGTTTAAGACCGTTAACATCTAAAGTAATTATTGAAATTGGTAGGTTTCTAACTACATCGATTCTCTTTATTTCTTCTTCGAAAAATCTCCTGTTGTAAAGGCTTGTAAGGTGGTCGTGAAGACTTAAATATTCTATCTCTCTTTGTCTTTCTTTTTTTTCTGTTATATCATCTATCACTTCAACTATAGAAATACTACCATCAGAATTTTCAAGTCTGGAAGCCTTTACTTGTAAATCTCTATCAAATGAATTCACAACATATTCTACTGTTTCATCATTACCCATGTTTTGTAGTTCATTTAACCTGCAAGCTTCACATGGGCTATCTTTATCAATTGATTTGTAGCAGATTTCACCTTTCAAATCACCAAAATCCTTAATAGCTTTTTCGTTCATAAATTGAATCTTATAGTCTAGTCCAGTTACAAATACATACTGACTCATAGAATTAAATATTTTACATATATAATCTCTTTCAAGTATAATATTATTTTGATAATTTACTTTCTCAGTAATATCATTGGCTATAGAACCAAAAAGAATCACTTCATTATCTTTTTCTTCAATAGGAAATATTATTCTTTCATATAGTCTCTTCTGATTATTTACATTATAAACTTCTTCTTTATAAATTGGCTCTCTAGTTTTGTTAATAGTTGATAACATATCCATTATATGTTCAGCATCTTCAGGTACAACTTTTTTAAAATTCTTTCCTATTAGGTTTTCTTTTTCTATCCCTAGTAAATCTGACGTGGAATCAGAAACATCTATATAGTTACCTTTATTATCAACTATTGTAATAATACTTACACTATTTTTTAATAAAGATTTGAATCTTTGAATTGCTTTCGAGGTTTTATCTTCAGAACTTTTCTTATCTATAAATAATCCTACTTGAGATGCAAAGAGCTTAAGCATTTCATG
>CAYMUD010000473.1:0-1188 GCA_964393495.1 uncultured Clostridia bacterium
TATACAACTACGAACTTAAAGGAACTCAGGCAAACGACCTAAGAGACGAAAGAAACCTACTTATAGATGAACTTTCTGAATATGTAAATATAGAATCATTTGAAGATTCCACCGGTAAACTGGTGGTAAATGCAGCAGGAACTTCCGTTGTAAATGGTACCCACGTTAAATATATGGAAGTAAAATCAGATACCGAACTTAATCCATATACCGAAGAACACGACAATGTAGTATACTGGGAAGGTACAACAAGTGAAGTAAAGCCCCAATCTGGAAAATTAAAAGCACTACTAGATACTAGAGACGGTGAAAGTCAGGAAAATCAGGGTATACCATACTACTTAGACCAGTTAAATATACTGGCAAAAGGTATGATAGAAAAGTTTAATGAAATAAACGCTGATGGAGCAGGATATACAATTCCATATGGAGATAATGATAGTAGAACTGGTATTAATTTCTTTGAAAATATATTCCTTGGAATGACAGAAGGAGATGCATCTTATATAGAAACAGAAAAAACTGCAGCCTTAAATTTAAAAGTATCCACGGAACTTTTAGAAAGTGGATATAATATAGCCCTATCAAGCCAAGACTTAGAGGATGGAAATTTAAACTGGGGAAATAGTGAAAACGGAATTAGATTCCTAGAATTAAGAGACAAGACTGATATGACTGTCAAATACGGGCTGAATCCTGATCCTAATGATGATACTTATACTGATAATGATAAATCTGTAGCAAATTTAGAAAGATTCTACCAAAAAACCATATCAGATATGGCAATAAATAAAAATTACTTCGACAGCAGGATGAGAAGCCAGCAGGAACTTACGAATTTCATAGAAGGTGAAAAACTTGCAGTGTCGGAAGTATCAATAGATGAAGAAATGATAAATATGGTACAATACCAACAATCATACAATGCAGCAGCCAAGGTCATTACAGTAACAGATGAAATGATGGATACACTGATTAATATGATTAGATAAAGGAGCAACCTATGAGAGTTTCTAATAAAATGATGAGCAGACAATTTTTATCAAATTTAAATAAGCTGTACAATGATATGGCATATTCTCACAAGCAGGTTTCCACAGGAAAGGCCTTCTTTAAAGTTTCCGACGATCCTATCAATGCTGTAAAAAGTATGAATATAAAATCCGAACTTCAAAGAGCGGATTTATA
>CAYMUD010000474.1:0-1187 GCA_964393495.1 uncultured Clostridia bacterium
CTGTTCCTGATGCTGTAACCATAAGCATAGAACCATTTTGTCCAAGTACTTCATAATCTATATCTACCCCTACAACAGCATTACATCCTAATCTCATAGCTCTTTCTTCCATTTCTCTTAGGGCAGATTGTCTAGCTTCGATTAATTCACCCTCGTAAGAATTGGATCTTCCACCAAAGAAATTAGTCAATCCTGCTGCAAAGTCCTTTATAAAATCAACACCTGCTATTACCTCACCAAATACAATTCCCTTGTATCCTATAATTTTCTTTCCCTCTACAGTTGGGGTTGTTGTAACTATCATAATTTTCCTCCTAGAATTCATGTTTTATACTATTATACTATAAAAAATAGTTGTTCAAGATTAAATTTATATTATTTTTAAATATAGTTAGGATTCCTAATCATACTTATCCCAGTAGTCTTTCTTTGCTAATTATTCATAATTCTCTTCAACTTATATGATTGATATAATTGTATCATAAATTAAAACTAATATGTACTTAAAATAACAGTATTTAGGTATTATTCAACATCTTTAAAAGTAAGTAAACAAATGAAAATATGTTGTTGAAAGGGCCATTACATGTTAAAGTGTATAAGATGTTACTTGAATTCTAAGCAAACCACTAATAAATGATAAAATTTAAATTAGAGGTAGAATTAAGCTCATATGTATTAGGATTAAATAGAAACTAAATTTAGGAGGAAGAAAATTTGAAAAAATCAATGATATTATTTCTCGTGATTCTCTTAGCCGCTGTAGCATACAACGGAGTATATACCATTGAATCGGGAGAAGAAACTGTTGTTACAAGATTCGGAGAGTATGCAAGAACTGAAACCCAGGCAGGGCTAAAATGGAAGATCCCCTTGGTGGAGCAGAAATATACAGTAAATGTTGCAGAAATCAGACGTATGGAATTTGGATTCACAACAACGAAAGATGTAGAGCCGGGTTCACTACCTTTATATGACAGAAACCTGAGTAAAGATCCTCTAATGCTTACAGCAGACGAAAATCTTGTCAACGTTGAGACTATCTTACAGTTTAGAGTTTCAGATAGCAAAAAATTTCTTTTCAATGTTGACGACCAACTCGGAACCCTTAACACTATCGCTGTTTCAACAATCAGAAGAAGCATAGCAAACAACGTTCTTGATGAGGTACTCACAGACAACAAAGT
>CAYMUD010000475.1:0-1186 GCA_964393495.1 uncultured Clostridia bacterium
TAACAGCAAACTTCTCACCAATACAATATACTCTTACTTATAAAGCAGGTGAAAATGGAAGTATATCAGGTAGTACGTCTCAAGCTGTAAATTATGGAGAAGCTGGAGATTCTATTGAAGCAATTCCAGATTCAGGGTACATATTTGATGGGTGGGATGATGGTATCTCAGATAACCCAAGAACTGATACAAATGTTCAAGGAGATTTAACTGCAAGTGCAACTTTCGCTCCTGCACATACCCTTACTTACAATACAAGTGGAAGTGGAATTATAGATGGTGACACACCTCAAACTATAAAAGAAGGAGAAGATGGAGATACGGTTACAGCTACACCGGACTTAGGATATGAATTTGATGCATGGGATGATGGAGATACAAATCCTGAAAGAACTGACACAAATGTACAAAATGATTTAACTGCAACAGCAGTATTCACACCTAAAACAGGATTCTTTTTAACAGTAGACAAAGGTGGAGAAGCTTATATTGATACAGTTGATGAAAATAATAGATATACTCCGGGAAACTACTTCATAGAAAAAGATGCAGGAATAACACTTACAATATACTCTTATTCTAATGCTGGATATAAATCAGCTCAAAACAATGAAAATGAATTTGACTATACAGTAGTTCAAGGAGACATAGTAGAAATTAACTTTGATAAGTTAGGTGATGTTTACCAAATGCCATTCTATGTAATTGATGGATATTTCTCAGGATACCGAGGAAATGGCAGTGATATTTCAAGTCACGATCCAAAAGGAGATGTTTTATCAGCAACAATGACTCCTA
Organism: uncultured Clostridia bacterium; assembly: GCA_964393495.1. Taxonomy (GTDB): domain Bacteria; phylum Bacillota; class Clostridia; order Tissierellales; family Dethiosulfatibacteraceae; genus UBA8670. The sequence continues at coordinate 799 of CAYMUD010000475.1, forward strand.
CCCCTGATAAATCCTGGTACTTGCTTAGCAGCCAAGCAGCTATAAATTTAGATATAGAAGTTTTAAATGGAGATAATCAAAGTAATACATTAAAAGAAGTAGACTTATATGTAGATGGAGAATTTCATAAAGACTTAGGAAATATCGGAAATACCCAAGAAACATTCGATTTTAACATTCCATCTACAAAAGCTGATCTTGATGGATTTACAAAAGTAAATAACAATACATATACAAAAGATTTTACATTTGAACTTGTAGATAGATATGACGGTAAAGATGCAGCATCTGTTGTAGCAACAGATGAAGCAACAGTTGAAGTGAAAGTAAAAAATATAGATGTCAAACCGGTATTTCTAGGTTGGATGGATAATTTAGACGGCACATA
>CAYMUD010000476.1:0-1185 GCA_964393495.1 uncultured Clostridia bacterium
TAATTCTGTAACTTGAGGTACATCTAATCCATATTTTTTAATTTTATCCACTTTAGAAAAAACTTCTCTAGGACTACCTTCTAATTTAAGCTGTCCATCATCCATTATTACAACTCTATCTCCTTCTACCGCCTCATCCATAAAGTGAGTTATTAATACAATTGTTTTATCTTGGGTTTTATTTAGAATCTTTATTGTATCCATAACTTCTTTTCTTCCTTCAGGATCTAACATAGCAGTAGGTTCATCTAATATTATACAATCTGAATTTAGTGCTAAAACTCCAGCAATAGAAATTCTTTGTTTCTGACCTCCAGATAATAGATGGGGTGGCCTTTTTCTAAATTCATACATATCAACTTTTTTTAGTGATTCATCCACTATTTTTCTTATAAGCTTAGGTTCTACTCCCTGATTTTCAGGTCCAAAAGCAACATCTTCTTCTACTACAGTACCGACTAGTTGATTATCAGGATTTTGAAAAACCATTCCAGCTGTACTTCTTATTTTCCACAGTTTTTCTTTGTCTTTTGTATTCATCCCTTTTACTATAACTTCTCCTTCAAATGGCAGTAAAATAGAGTTGATTAGTTTTGCCAGTGTAGATTTTCCAGATCCATTATGACCTAATATTGAGATGAATTCTCCCTTTTGTATATTCAAATTTACGTTTTTTACAGCAAAATCTTCTTCCTCACTGTATTTAAAACTCACATTTTTTATTTCTATGATATTTTCTTGTCTTATGTTAGAAATATTATCCATAATCACCATTCATTCTCTCTATTAAATAATTATAAAGGATTAAGACATCAATTGATGCTTAATCCCCTAATAGTTTATACCAACTCTATTATTACCATTTCGGCGTTATCGCCTCTACGTGGACCAAGCTTTAATATTCTTGTGTATCCACCATTTCTATCTTCATATTTTGGCGCAACATCTTTAAATAATTTATTTACTACATTTTTATCGTATATATATGCGAGAGCTTGACGTCTAGAATGGAGATCGCCCTTCTTCCCAAGGGTTATCATTTTATCTACTGTTTTTCTTACTTCTTTAGCTCTTGTTTCAGTTGTTTTAATTCTACCGTTATCTATTAAGCTTGCAGTCATGTTTCTAAGCATAGCTACTCTCTGGTCTGTTGGGCGACCAAGTTTTCTATGTTTACCCATACTT
>CAYMUD010000477.1:0-1185 GCA_964393495.1 uncultured Clostridia bacterium
ATTCGACTCTTATGTGAAAGAGGAGGTCAGTCTCGTTCATTAGATGACATCTCATGCTTTAAGATGCTTCGACAGAGGTTTGTATCAATCGGCTTTTGGTCTTAAGTAAAAGTATTTGCACTTTTGAAATTCAACAATATAGTAAAAATTATTAAACGAAGGCGCCTTAAGAGGGATTTAATAGAAGTACAGAATAAGCGAAAAAGATGTTTTATGAGCATTGTTTGAGCGAAGTGAGTTTGCGAATTATCTTTAAGCGTTTCTTGTTACTTCTAAATCCTGAGTATTGGCAACTGAGTTAATAATTTTCGCTATGTTGAATTGTTGTTGTCATATGATTTGCTATAAAACAAGATAAAAAAGCGACCTATATTTCAAGATCGCCTGGTTTTATTTAAACAGTTCATGGTTTTCATGTAATTTCATAATTTTCCACCTCTTCATATAAATTATGCATATATTTTAATCTATTACCTTTAAAGTACGAAAGTATTTTTTTTATCTTTTTTTGATTTAAATTAAACTCATTTATTAATTTTTTTAACTTATATACATTTTCTTCTTTTTTCAAGTCACTATATTTTATGTTTTTTAATATTTCCGCATAGATTAAATAGTAATAGTTTTCCTTATTGAGATTAAATTTCGGTGCACTTACTATTACATTTCCTTTAAGTACTTTTCTGTTTCTTGTATTTTTAGAAACCTTTGATGAAATTATCTCGTAGTATTCTGATACTTGATTCGTAAATCCATATCTATTCATTAACCCAGCTCCTGTTCTAAAGCCGGAGTAATTTCTTAAATATTTTTTCTCCATGGCTTCTAGAATTGATGGTTCTAAGTTTTTAAATCGTTTATCATCTTCAGGAATATAATATATCCCATCGCAAAATTTTTTGATTATGTTAAGTTTGTTAAGTACTGAAATATACTGATTTATAGTATTATCTTTTTCTTTTTTAAATGTTTTTTTTATTTCTTCTAGCAGTATAGGCTCTCTTTTTTTAAATTTTTTCAAAATTATTTCTGACATCATACTCCCTCCTCTAAATATATTATATAGGATTAATGTTTTAATTGCAATTATTTTTATATAATTTATTATGCTTTTAATAAATGTTAATTAGACTTCAGAGTTTTTTCATAATAATTATTGACACAAGTATTCTTTTTTAATATAAT
>CAYMUD010000478.1:0-1183 GCA_964393495.1 uncultured Clostridia bacterium
CCTTTTTCATCCCATCCAAAGTGTTCATAGTAGTAATGTTTCATTTCTATAAATTTATCTCTATCCATAGATACACCTTCTAATGCTCCATTTTCCAAAGGTTGATACAATCTTTTTGGTAATTCCTCGTAGCTTTCATCCACTCCTAAGTCGTAGTTTACCTTCCTAGCTGCTGTTATACCTCTTTCTCCTACTTCCATACATTCTTCTGGAGTCACGTCCCATCCTGTTGATGCATTTATTAATTCTATAAATTTATCAATAGGCATAGATCCTCTTGGAGCAGGGATAAAATCACACATACCTATCATGTTTAAAAAACCCCACCATTTTTCCATCAATGCATAAAATTCTGCTTTATCTTTTCCGTATGCCATTGGATCGGCTACTTTATCAAGACCTAATATTTTTACAGAATCCAACATAGGTCCTTCTTCGGTTATCATAGTGTCATGGGCTGCCTGCATATGGTCTGCTCCTGTTGGAGATACAGAGTATCCCAGTCCTACTCCTATTTTTCCTCTAGGTTCATGCATAGGAAGTTCCTGTCCTTTTACTTGCATAGCAAATTCTTCAGAGCCTCCACCAAATACCTCTGATGCTTTTTTTACTCCTTTAGAAAGAATTTTACCAAGGCCTTTTTTCTCAGAAATATCTTTGATTAATTTTAATAGAGCTTCTTCATTCCCAAAGTTTAATTCTAATCCTTCTGTTTCTTTTTTAGTTATTATACCTCGTTCATAGCATTCCATAGCAAATGAAATAGATACTCCTGTAGATATTGTATCTAAACCTAAATCGTTACACATTTCGTGGGCTTTTGCTATTACATCTAAATTCCCGATCCCGCACATAGAACCCATTGATCCTATAGTTTCGTATTCCGGTCCTCCAAATTTTGGGTCTACTTTAATATCTTCCTTATTTACTTCTACTACTCTTTTACATCTTACAGGACATGCAAAACATCCCCCTCTTTCTGCAAGAATAGTATCAGCCATTGTTTGACCGGATATTTCTTTTGCTTTTTCAAAAGAACCATCTTTAAAGTTTCTTGTAGGGAGGATTCCTGATTTATCTAAACTTTCTACTCCTGCTGCTGTTCCGTAAAGATAAAGTCCTTTTGACAGTGGTTTATCCTTTTGATACTTTGCATACCATTTGCTTATTTCTGTTATTTTAT
>CAYMUD010000479.1:0-1174 GCA_964393495.1 uncultured Clostridia bacterium
GTTTTTCTTGAGCTGACATACGTTTTCCTCCTTTTATTAATTATATATCATTACAATTATAATTATAACGAAATATCGTCAAAAAAAAGTCAAAATTCGCATTTATTAAAAAATTCATAACGACGATAAAAAAGACAGGAGAAATTCTCCTGTCTTTTATCAATGATATATAATTAACTTTACATCCCAAATAAACTAGGTAAAAACAACGTTATATTTGGAATAAAGGTAACCAATAATAATGCTACAATTAAAGCTAGGAGAAAAGGCCAAATAGCTTTTACTAAATTTTCGAATTTCATTCCTGTTATTCCGCAAGCTACAAACAGGTTAGATCCAACGGGTGGAGTAATAAATCCAATGGATAAATTAAGTATCATCATAACACCAAAATGATAAATATCTATACCATATTGGGCTACTATTGGATATAAAATAGGACTTAGTATTATTATAGCTGTAAATGTTTCCATTACACATCCAACTAATAGTAACAATAGATTAATTAACAATAGTAAAACAAAAACATTACTACTTACTGAAGTTAATGCCTCTTCAACCATAGCCGGAACTCCTTCTACTGTTAATATTTTACCAAGTACAGACCCTGTAGCTACTACAATTAAAATTGAGGATACGGTTACAGCAGCAGCTATGAATGCTTTAGTTGTCATTTTAATTGACAATTCTTTATAAATAAACTTTCCTACTAAAAATCCGTAAACACATGCAACTACAGCAGCTTCAGTAGCAGAAAATACTCCACCATATATACCGCCAATTATAATTATTGGTACAAACAGGGCCCAAATAGCATTAATGAAAGACTTAATAAAAGTTTTAAACTTAAATCCTTCACTTTCACTTTTGTAACCATCTCTTTTTGCAAAATAATAAACTAAAGCTATCAAAGCACCTCCAGCTAATAGTCCAGGACCAATTCCTCCAATAAACATATTGCCGGGAGAAGCTGCTGGTAATGCAACACAGTACATTACCATAGGTATGCTAGGTGGTATAATAGTCCCTAAAACTCCTGCAGAAGCGGTAAGAGCCGTTGCAAAAGACCTGGGATAACCTTGTTTTTCCATAGCTGGTATCATAATAGTTCCAATAGCTGCTACAGTAGCAATTGCTGAACCACTAATAGCTCCAAAAAATATACAAGTTAATA
>CAYMUD010000480.1:0-1173 GCA_964393495.1 uncultured Clostridia bacterium
AAAAAAAACAATCGCTGCTGATCAGCGGTTGTTTTTTTATATGTAACACAATATTATCATCTATTATTTTCATAATGTTTTGTATAGTTTTTTATGTTTTTCATAGAGCTTATTATTAATATAAATTATAAAGAAAATCAAATGATAAAATTAAATAAATATGCTAGAGAATACATTGAAAATAAAGATACAAAGTTAAATTATCAGAATATTTCTAAACAGATGAAAGAATTTTCTGGAGCAGAATATGTAATATTTAATATTTTTGACGAAAAAGAAAAAGATTTCACACTTGTTGGTATTGAAGGAAATAAAAGCAATATTAATAAAGCTATGGATGAATTAAAAAGATGCTCAGGGACTCAATTTGACCAAAATATTGTTGAAATATTTACTAGTGAAGTTTTATGATATGATAACTAAATGATTAAATATGAGTTTGTCTTAATATAAATTATGACAAACTCAATAATAGATTGATGAACATTAGTATAATTAAGCGAAGCTAAATATAATAATATATATTTCAACCATCCCAATATTTACAATACGGATATATATCTGATTTTGGACATTTCCAGGTTGCCACAATAAAAAGGAAGGAAAACTCAACTATAAAAATAATGACTAAGAGAAGGAGTAGTAAATTGAAAAATAATATAAAATGGAAATTAATAATATTGATAATTATTCCCTTTGCAGCTAGCTATTTGATTAATCTTTTATTGAGCACTGGAATTAGAAGGGACTCTTCTGCAATTTTATCGGCTGTGAGTATTACTTTATATGCTTGGGGGTTTGTTGCTATATTCTTCTGGTTTTACGTAGGTACTCAGTTTGGAAAATTAGATATACCTAAAGTAAAAAGTTTTATTTTAGGCAATAGTTTCTGGATGATTTCATTTATATTATACATTTGGCAATTTGTTTTATTGAATGGCGAAGAACGCAATTCATTTATAGCAGTAATGTCACAAAATTATAATCTTGGGTTTGTGTTTATTAGTAGTAGAATTATAAATTTATTTACTAATTCTATTCATTCAAATACAGTTATGATATTCTCATATTTGATTATGCTGATAGTGTTTTCAATAGGATTTATATATAAATTTAAAGAAAGCTAATACTTAAATTATAGCCATAGCATTGGAGTTTGTCTTAATACTAATT
>CAYMUD010000481.1:0-1173 GCA_964393495.1 uncultured Clostridia bacterium
CTGAAGACGTCGATACATATAAAGCTCCAGAAGATTTTGAAGGAGTTGTAGTAGGAGCACAAAAAGCCACAGTACAAGAAGAAATAGTTCTTAATCAAATTTCAGGAGCAGAATATAAGGGATTAAGTAAAATTACAGACTTAGTACTAGAACTTAAAAACAATAAAATTGAAGCTGTAGTATTAGTAAAACCTGTAGCTGATGCTTATGCAAATCAAAATGATGATTTAATTGTTCCGGAAATTAGTTTCGGTACAGAAGAAGGTGTAGCTGCAGCAATAAACAAAGGAAATGCTGAACTATTAGCTGAGTTAAACAAAACTCTTGAAAATCTAATAGAAACAGGTACCCTTGATACATTTATCAGCGAAGCAACTCTTCTAGCAGACGAATAAAATTTAAAATAACAAAATATACTTTCAAAAGGGATGAAAATTCATCCCTTTTGAATAGTTACCATTAATATTAACTGGAGGAATTATGGAAATTTTAATTGAAACCATCAGCGAGTACATAGCATTATTTGTAAAATATCACCGCTATTATTTAAAAGGTACAGGCATTACTTTGCTTGTTTCTTTTTTCGGTGTTTTACTTGGTGTTATATTAGGGTTGATACTAGCACTAATGAACTTATCAAAAAACAAAGTATTAAAAGCCATTTCTAGAAGTTATATAAATTTTGTAAGAGGTACCCCTTTACTTGTTCAGGTTTTTATTGTTTACTATGGTTTACCATTGCTAGGATTTGATTTTATGCCGGACCTATGGTTAGTAGTAATAGCTGTCTCTTTTAACAGTGCCGCTTATATAGCCGAAATAGTAAGGGGTGGTATACAATCTGTAGAGAAAGGACAGACAGAAGCTGCCAGATCTTTAGGAATGACTCAAAAAATGGCTATGAGATATGTAATAATACCTCAGGCTCTTAAAAATATTCTCCCTGCCTTAGGAAACGAATTTGTAATACTTATAAAAGAGTCTGCAATTATATCTGTAGTAGGTATACACGATCTAATGTATCAGACAGACACTATTAGAGGAATAAGCTACAGACCATTTTCACCATTAATATTTGCAGCAATAATTTACTTTATTATTACTTACTCATTATCAAAATTATTGAATGTATTTGAAAGGAGGTTGAGAGCCGGTGATCAAAGTATCTAATTT
>CAYMUD010000482.1:0-1166 GCA_964393495.1 uncultured Clostridia bacterium
AATATTCCCATATAAATATTCATCTTCTGATATACCTGTTGGAAGTCCTCCAGGTGAATTTATTTCTATTTTGTCTTCACTCATTGCTATCTGTATATATGAATTAGTGTCCCAAACTCTATGAACAATAGCATTTGCTAAAGCCTCCCTAAAAGCTTCTTTGGGAATTAATTCTTTTTTTATTCTGTTGTAGTCATCTATCTCTTCAAATACATAGTATTGCTCAAAAATGTCTATTGCACTATCAAATTGAGTTAATAATGATACATTGTCTATGGTTTTTCTATATGAAATTGTATTAATGTCCTTACCAAATTTCACTATATCAATTCCTGAAAATGCAATATCATTTTGATCAGCCAACAGCTCTCCTGCAATATTATAATATCCATCTTTATTATATAAATTTAGGGTTTTTAAAATATCTAAATTAATCCTTTCTATCCCTGCTTCCTTTTTCAACTTTGCTTCCAATACTTTAAAATTTAAATCTTTTGAAGATGATTTTCTATCCTCATAGTGCATATTAGACCCTTCCATAGCTAGTCTTCTGAGCTCAAATCTATCTATCTCTACCGTGGAAGTATCCGACCTTTTATAAGCTTTTCCTTTACAATAATAAGGGGTATCTTTGCCTTTTTTTACTTCTACAATAATAATTTTCTTACTCTCTATTTCCTTAAGATTAATTTCAAAATGAGGAACTGGAGTAATTGAATCATTTATCATATGTTCAATTTTTAGAATTGTTTTTTCTATATCCCCTTTTATACCCAGCACTTTTCCTTTGTTTTCTATACCAAAAATTATTTCTCCATCACTATAATTAGAAAAGGCACTTACTGTTTTTAAAAACGTTCTTGAAATTTCTTCCTTGAACTCTAAATTATATCTTTCTCTAGTTTCCATAAGCTTCCCTCCATAATATCTATAAAAAGATTTTACCATAAATATTTTCTATTTGCAACGATATCGCTTTCGTTGCATTTTCCGTTGCATTTTAAATCGTTTTTTCTTATATCGTTGCGCAAATATATGCAACGATAAAGATATATGGGTAGCTTCTTAGCTTATATGCTTTAGAGTTGAACTCTTTCAATAACTCATAAATTCATGTGACAGGCACCATTGTTTAGGCGCAATTGTTTTAAACTTCAGCAACTTGT
>CAYMUD010000483.1:0-1162 GCA_964393495.1 uncultured Clostridia bacterium
TGAAAGTGGTAAATTTCTTTCTACATCAAGTCTTTTAAGCTCTGTTTCATAATATCTCCGGTTATAGAGTCCCGTTAAATGATCTTCAAAGCTTAGCTTTCTTATTCTATCCTGTTGTTTCTTCTTTTTTGTAAAATCTCTAAATACAAAAACTGTTCCTGTAATATTATCATTATTATCAACAATTGAAGACGCCGTACCTTCAATAGGTTTCTCATTTCCATCTCTTGATATAAGAATATTCTTACTATTTATTTCAATCTTTTCTCCACTATTTAAAATCTTATTAACAGGATTCTTTATATTTTCATCCTTATCATTGTTTTTAATATTAAATATTTTTTCTAGAGGTTTACCATATGCTTCTTCCTTCTTCCATCCTGTTAATTTTTCTGATATTTTATTCATCATAACTACATTGCCTTCTGAGTTTGTTGAGATAACACCATCACCTACAGACAAAAGGGTAGTTTTAAATAATTCTTTTTCTATATAAAGTTGTCTTTCTACAGATTTTTGATTCCTCATATCTATATCTAAACAAAACAGTTGAGATGTTCCACTATCCATTTTTACAATAACATGATTTGAATAAACAGGTATCAAAGTTCCATCCTTATGCTGCATAGTTATTTCTTCTGCAGGAGTAAGGGGTTTTCCTATCTGGAACATTTTTTTAATATTGTTTTTGACAGTATTTTTAAATTTATCTGGTATTACCAAATCTATTAAATTTTGTGATAGTGCTTCTTCTTGGGAATAACCATAGAGATGCTGTGAAGCTTTATTCCAAAATACAACTGTTCCATCAGGTTGATATCCTTGTATAGCTACAGAAGAAACTTCATTAAAAAGCTTTCTAAAACGTTCTTCACTTAATTCTAAATGTTCCCTTAATTTTTTTGCTTCCGTAATGTCTCTTGAACTAAAAACTATTCCCTTTATATGGTTATTTTCAATTAAAAGGTTTCCCGTAGTTTCCCACCATAGATAAGAACCATCTTTACACCTAATTCGATACTCTTCTTTCAATAAAGGAAGTCTATTTTTTATGAGTTCCCTTAGTCTTTTTTTAAAAATTGGAAGGTCTTCTGAATGAACTAGCTCCATAATATTTTTTCCAATTAAAGAGTCTATTTCGTAACCTAAGATAGAATAAGAT
>CAYMUD010000484.1:0-1161 GCA_964393495.1 uncultured Clostridia bacterium
TGTAATAAAGATTATTATTTTACAGATGTATTTGTCAACCGAAAAGTGTACCATATTTCAATCGAAAACTGGTCCAGTTGAAATAATTAATTAGTACTTTTTTCAAGCCATTCTTTAGTCTCTTTTATTCTGTAAGAGTTACCATTCATATTAATAACGTAAGATTTATGAGTTAATCTATCTATTAAAGCAGCAGTTAGAACTTCATCATTAAAAACCTCATTCCATCTATCAAAGGATAGATTCGTAGTAACTATGGTAGATTTTCTTTCTGCTCTTAATGAAAGAAATTGAAAAAGGAGTTCACCTCCTTCTTTATCAAAGGAAATATATCCAAGTTCATCTGCTATTATTAAATCATACTTTTCAAATTTTCTTTCCATTGTAGTTAAAGTCTTTTGACTTCTTGATTCTTTAAGTTGGTTAATTAACGATGATATGGTGGTGAAGTATACTTTGTATCCCTTATTGCAGGCATCTATTCCTAAACCTATTGAAAAATGAGTCTTCCCAGTACCAGGGTTTCCTGCTAGTATTAGGTTTCTAGTTTCTTCTATGAATTTTAATGTCTTTAGTTCTTTAAATTTTATCTTTGCATCTGGGGGTAAATAGTCTGTTTTTATTTCATCTAAATATTTCTTGTATGGGAATTTTGCATTCTTTATTCTGTTTTTCTTTCCGTTTTCTTTTCTAACATCATAGGCTTTTTCAAAGAGTTCTTTTAAAAATTCTTCATAGGATTTATCTAAGCTGTATGCTTCTTCTATGTTTGTTTTTAGATCTTTTACTATTCCCGGTATCTTTAGTTCTTTTACATAGTATTTTATTTCATCTATAGAGTTATTTTTTGTATTATTCAATTTTTATATCCTCCTACAGTTTCTAGTTTAAATAGTTGATTAAGGGTTGATATTTGATTTATTGATTGTTCTTTTATGGTGTCGTCTTTTTCTTCTTTTAAATCTTTCACCGTAGGGGTTTTGTTTACTAAGCTTTTGATGTTTTCTGTGTTTACTATTTCTCTTTTAATTAGGGATAGTTTTTCTACTGCTTCTACTACTACACTTAAATCTTTTTCTTTTATTAATTCTAAAAGTGCTATGAAATCCTTTGGATTATTGGTATAATATTTATTGTATATTTGTTGAAGTCTTGGAGAGA
>CAYMUD010000485.1:0-1158 GCA_964393495.1 uncultured Clostridia bacterium
GAATCACACCATACTATGCAGCACAAATGGATAAAGAAGACCACAAATGCCCAATAAGAATGCAGGCAGTACCTACTATAGCAGAAACTCACGTAGGAGCTGCGGATATGACAGATCCTTTAAGTGAAGATGAAGATTCCCCGGTAGAAGGGTTAACTCACAGATATCCAGATAGAGTGCTTTTCCTTGTGACAGATCAGTGTTCAATGTACTGTAGACACTGTACAAGAAGAAGATTCGCTGGACAACAGGATAAAGCCGTATCTACAGATAAGGTAGATAAGCAAATAGATTATATAAGAAAGACACCAGAAGTAAGAGATGTACTATTGTCAGGTGGAGATGCTCTGCTTATATCAGATGAAAAATTAGAATATATAATCAAAAAATTAAGAGAAATACCTCACGTAGAAATTATTAGAATAGGTTCAAGAACTCCAGTTGTTTGTCCACAGAGAATAACAGATGATTTGGTAAATATGCTTAAAAAATATCACCCGATATGGTTAAACACACACTACAATCACCCAAAAGAGATTACAGAAGAAAGCACAGCAGCTATTGCAAAGCTAGCAGATGCTGGAATTCCTTTGGGAAATCAGTCGGTATTACTGAGAGGAGTAAACGACTGTGTACACGTAATGAAGGACTTAGTTCAAAAATTAGTTAAAATAAGAGTAAGACCTTACTACATCTATCAGTGCGACCTATCATTAGGTATAGAACACTTTAGAACTACAGTAGGTAAAGGTATTGAAATAATGGAAGGACTGAGAGGACATACTTCAGGATATGCAGTACCAACTTTTGTTGTAGATGCACCTGGTGGTGGGGGAAAAACTCCTGTAATGCCTAACTATGTAGTATCAAGAAGTTCGGATAAACTTATCTTAAGAAACTACGAAGGAGTCATTACAACTTATACAGAACCTCATTACACTGAAACAGAATGCACCTGCGATGTATGTCAAGGCAAAAAAGAAAGTCATTTATCAGGAGTAGCATCACTACTTGCTGGAGATCAACTTGCACTAGAACCAAAAGATTTAGCAAGAAAAGATAGAGCTAGAAAAAGAAAAGAAAATAAATAAAAGGATATAAGTATGAGATTAATTCAGGATATTAAAGAAAACTACAAAACCCTTTCAATAATAGGGC
>CAYMUD010000486.1:0-1158 GCA_964393495.1 uncultured Clostridia bacterium
GATACAAAATTCTGATATCTTACATCCTCAACATCGTTGTTGTGTTCTTTATATCTTTTTCTTTCCTCTTCGTAGGTTAAAAAATTTTCAGGACACATAAATATAGAATTACATCTGCTGCATTTATAGTATTTTATATCTTTAATTTGATAAAAGATATTACTCCTGCCCTTGCATAAATTACAATTCATATTTTTCCTCCAATCTCAGTATTATTATGATACAATATATTAGTACTAATTTGTAGTATTTTTTATATAATACTTGACATAAAAAACACAAACTTATAATATTTTAACAGATATTATTTAATATATTTTAAGAAAGGAGACAATATGAATAAAAAATTAAAAACAATAATAACAGCTATAGTAATTATTATTGGTATAATTTTATTTGTTTTATTTTATTTAACAAGAGGTCTGCAAGAAGGACAAAATATTGAGGTTAACGAAATTGATTTAAGTTATCTAGAAGACGACGGTTTTTATACTGGAAAATTCAATTTTGGCAGATGGTCTAATGAAGCTAAAGTTACAGTTAAAGATAAAAAAATTATAGATATCGAATTTCCCGATGATATAACTTTATCTCAAGATGAAGCAAGAGAAGAAATAATCAATAGGATAATTGATGAGCAAAAGGTGAAAGTAGATGTTGTATCTGGTGCTACGGTAACTTCTAAGGCCTATATGAAGTCCATAGAAGACGCTTTGGATATACTGCATTAAATAAGGAGGTATTGTAAATGAAAACTCTTATAGCCTATGCTACGAAGAGAGGTTTTACGAAAAAATGTGCTGAATTACTATCAGAAAAATTAAATGGAGAAGTTGAAATTGTTGACATTAAAAAATCTAAAAATATAGATGTTAACATCTACAAAAATATTATAATAGGTGGATCTGTTTATATGGGAAAGATTAGGAAAGAAGTTCCTGATTTTTGTAATCGTAATATGGATAAATTACTGGATAAAAATATCGGCCTTTTTATATGCGGCTTAGCAGAAGGAGAAGTTGCAAAAAAAGAATTGGAAGCTTGTTTCCCAGAAAAACTTTCTAATAATGCACTTGCAATAGATATTTTTGGCGGAGAATATAACTTTGATAAGATGAATTTTATAGAGAAAACTATAATTAAAAAAATAGCTAATAC
>CAYMUD010000487.1:0-1158 GCA_964393495.1 uncultured Clostridia bacterium
TGTAACTAATACTTTTTTCACTATTACGCCTCCTATAAAGTATAATCTCTTTTTTTACTAATTAAAAAAATTGCATACACTTAATATAGCATGCAATTCTAATGCCAAAAATTATTGGTTATGTTCACGTCACCAATATGTTGACCTCAGCTTGGTTTTATGATTATATATTATATTAGCTATTTGATTTTTAGATGCATTGATACATCTTTTTATGCTTTTAGTCATCGAGTACCCTCTTGGATTTTCAGACTACTAAAACAAACTTTCCTGATGGGATTTTATTTCAAATCTAGCACTTTCTAAATTTCTATTTTCTATTCTATTATTCTCTACTAAATAACTTCTATCCTTCGTTATTTCCCTATGCACTAAGCTAATAATCAATGGAAACTGTTTAAATATACTCTCTTCAGTTATTCCAGTAAAACAAATCATTTGAGTATCATTTTTTTCTGAGAGTTTGAAAATATAGTTTAGCAAAAATTCTGCATTAGCTTGACCAAAAGGATTATCTATTATTATTACCTTTTTGTTTTGAGTTTCAACACTTCTCTTTCTTCTTAGGTAGGATATTATAGAGATAAACATTGCAAAGAATGAACTCAGTTTCTCTCCACCAGACCAATTTACTACTTCTTCCCACTGGTAGTAGTCTAAACTATCCTTATTGCTTCTTGGTTTACTTATTTTAATTATAAATTCATCAAGGTTAATGGCTGAATCAAGCAAAGATTCTGGACGTACAAAATCTTCTATTTCTTTATCAATTTTAATTGGATCCTGCATACTCTCATTTGCTTTCATTTCATTTATCCAAAGAGAAATATGTGTGTCTATCCTGTCTTCCCACTCTTCATCAGATACTTTAGGAAATATAAATTTAATTAATTTTTGGTACCTATCATTTATTAAAATCTTAGAGTATTTATCAACATCATTAAGTTGTTCATATAAGGTTTTACTTCTTTGAACACAGCTTACTACTATACTTTTTTTACTCTTATCCACTTCTTTTAATTGTTCTTTTTTAGCCTTTACTGTGTTTTCTATCTTCTTAAGATTTAAACTGAAAATTTCTTCTACATTCTTACAACTCTCAAGATCTGGTTTCAATAATTCCATGATTTTATCAAGAGTTTTTATTACTCCAGAAGA
>CAYMUD010000488.1:0-1156 GCA_964393495.1 uncultured Clostridia bacterium
CTTAACATCAGATTTTTTATATTCAGGTTTTTCTTCATATTCTAAGCTAAACTTCATAATTTGTCTTTTAACTTCTTTTTTAGTCTTTCCTTTAAAATATTTCTTTTGTCTTTTTCCTGAGCTACTTTTACTTAATTCATAAGACCCATACCATTTGTTTCCTCTTTTATAAACAGTTCCTTCACCTTTTGTTCCTCTTCTTTTTTTACTCATTTTAAAATCTCCTTTGTATTTTTTTGAAATAAATAGAATTCAACTATGAAATCTATCATTTTTTGACGTACATCTTTTTTTGAAATTCCAGAGAAGAAGAATCTTCTTACCTCTCTAGAATTTTCTTTAAAGTCCACATAGCCTTTCCATTGACTTTTTGACTTATAAATTTCAATATTTCTTTGGTCTTTCTTTATTTTCATATACAAATATTTCCAATAGCTTCAATTAATTCTTTATATAACTTTTAGTTAATTCTTCCATCCAATCATAAAAATTTTCTTCTGTTATTCTCCAATTACCAAAATGCTTAAAAGATTTAAAGTCTGGATCGTCATTGAACAATCTATAAACTTTAGATTCACTAAATTGTGTAATTTTTATAACATCTTTAGCTGTTAGCAATTTTTTCATTGCTGGTTCCTCCTTTCCTTATTTTTTTGATTATGTCTGTTAAGCTTGTAATCACAAGGCATATAATAAATTGATTTTTTATGCTACGTTATTATATGCATTTCGCATAAATAATATTCCATACTTTTTTCATGAATTTTAATTAAGCATTTAATAATGTGACTTTTAAATCTATTAGTTATAGCTACAATAAGCTTCAATAGTTTTATGTAATAAAAATTTGAAATTTAAAAGTCAATTTTCTTAATTTAATAGGTCCTAAATTTAAATTGTTTTTCCTTAAGAAAAACACCTGTAAATATTCTCTAACTCATAATATGCATTTTATAAATCTTATATTCCTAAAATCGCAAAAAAAAATAATTTAAATGATTAATTTTAAAATTCTAAACATATAAAATAATAAAAAAGTTATTTCAAGTGAATCAGGTTTCGATAAAATCAAATTATTGGGTTGAAAAAAAGGCAATAGACACATATTATTCAACCCAAAAAGTTGCAATAAAAACATATTATTCAACCCAAAAAG
>CAYMUD010000489.1:0-1155 GCA_964393495.1 uncultured Clostridia bacterium
GAATGTATTTAGAACAAATATTTAGAAGTTCTTCTTTTGTTTTTATATTTAAATCCTTACATAAAATATATGCATCAATAAAGTCTTTAGCAGGTTCCGATCTTGCAGCTAAAAGTTTCATAGCTAATAATTGCTCGGGTATTGGTTTAAGAATTTTTAAATTAGAATATACTTTAAAAGTTTCTTTATCTTCTTTTAATACGGATTTAAGTGGTTCTTTTATGTCTTCATTTATCCATTTGTCAGGAAGATTAAAGGTGAATTTCGTAAGTCCTAAAATGTTGTTAAGTATATTTTCATTTGTACTGTTAAAAACACAGTCTATATCTTTAGTAGCTGGTCGGTTGTCGTAGACTAAAGTCATAATAGCACCACCATATACTGTTAATTCTAATACCAGCTGATTTTCTTTAAGTTGTTTATTTAAATAGTCAAATATTTTCAACAATTCATCCTTATCCATTAATTTATCCTTAGGCATTATAACCTCCTAGTAGTTCTATTATTAATATTATATCATTAAATAAGCGGAAATTGTAGTTTGTGCAAGTATTTGTCATAAGAAAAATATAATATATATAGATTTGTATTTGTAAAAACAAGATGATAATATAACTATTAATTAATCGAAATACATTTATAAATATAGTATATGAGGAGAATAAGTGTGAATAATTATATTATTAAAGAAATGACTGAAGAATATGCAAAGAAAATTTGCAATTGGAAATATAAAAAAGAATATGATGTTTACAATCTTACTGAGCATAAAGTAACACTAGAAGTAAGAACTTTTAATAAAAGAGCAATAAAATGTTACTTGGATTTTGGATTTGAAATTAAAGACAAATTTATTAAAGATACATTTGATGGGAAAGATGAATTTTATTATATGGAATATTAGTTACAGTAAAAACAATAAATTGGCTTGAAAAATCTACCGTATGTTTTATAAAAAATAAGATTTCGGAAGATTTTAAAGTCACTTATGGTAAGGCTCACCCTAACATAGTGTACTTCAAAATATTTATTAATTAATAATAAAACATAAAAACAATATTTACAAATACACTTAGATCATATATAATATAAGTATATTTGGAAAAGGTGATAGTTATGGATTATATTGATAAATTAGAAAAAATAATAAAAGAT
>CAYMUD010000490.1:0-1151 GCA_964393495.1 uncultured Clostridia bacterium
GCAAAATATTCAAGCTGTCCATCAAGTAAAAAAGGTGGAAGATTAGGAGAATTCGGAAAAGGACAGATGGTACCAGAATTTGAAGAAGTAGCTTTTAATATGGAAAAAGGAGAAATTAGCGATCCTATTAAAACTCAGTTTGGTTATCATATAATTCAGTTAGATGAAAAAATTCCAGCAAAACAAAAAACATACTATGAAGTAGAAGAAGAAATAAAGCAACAAATACTTCAACAAAAACAATTCCAACTATATAACGATAATGTACAGAAGCTTAAAGGTAAATACAAAGTAGAAATGGACCCAAAAGAAATCATAAGCTAAAAATGTACTTCGTATATATTCTCAAGTGTGCTGACCATACATTATATACTGGGTATACCAATAATATAGAAGATAGAATCCAAACTCACAATAGTGGTAAAGGTGCTAAATATACAAGAGGTAGACTTCCAGTAAAACTTCAATACTATGAAGAATTTGAAGATAAAGGTCAAGCACTAAAGAGAGAACATGAAATAAAAAAACTAAGTAGGGCAGAAAAAGTCAAGCTTATCAAAACATGGAAGCCTAGTAAATAGACTTCCATGTTTTTTTTACCCAAATAAAGTTGTTTAGACTAGTATAGCTTAATATAACTACGTTTTGAAGACCTGAGAGTATTTCAGCATGTTAGACAATGTTAGATGTATACACAGGTTTACTCAGTACATTTGATTAAATCATCCCTATAAACTATAATTAATAATCGAAATTGATAAAGAAACACCAGAATCACTGGTGTATTTTTTATGAAAAAATTTGAAAGGATTGATAAAATTGTTAACAAAAGAAGACGACGACTATTGCATTTTAACAGAGAGAGACGAGAAATTAAAAGAAGAAATAATTAAAGAGGTAAAAGAAAAGAATATTAAGTTTATAAGGCTTAATTTTACCGATATATTTGGATTTGGGAAGAATATAGAGATAACAGCCGATGCACTTGAAAACACCTTAGAAGGTGATTTAATGTTTGATGGTTCATCAGTAGATGGATTTGGAAGAGTGGAAGAATCTGATATGTATCTAATTCCAGACCTAGAATCATTTAAGCCAGTACCTTTAAGACCTAATGAAAATGGAATAGCGCAGATCTTTTGTGATGTTTA
>CAYMUD010000491.1:0-1149 GCA_964393495.1 uncultured Clostridia bacterium
TGCTGACTCTCTTGAAAAGAACAAAACCGATGAATACTCTCTAGATAAAACCTATTCCTTAGAAGGAGAAGAAGTAGATACTTTCAGTCAAGGGGATTTGATTAAAGTAACTTTAGAGCCTAATATAAACAATAAAAAAGACTATAGTTCCTACCAAATCACTGAATTTGTACCGGCTGGGTTTAGATTTATGAAACTGGGTAAGGATACCTATCTTTCTGAAGAGTCGGGACAGACTTTGGTATTTAGATGGTCATTTAGTCCTAAAGGTGTTAACCAACCTTTAAGCTACTACATACAGGCAGTGCTCCCTGGAGAATACACCGACGACCATACAGTAATTAGAAAAAACACAGACAGTAACAGCCTTTGGTATACAGAGCAAATTAGATTGAAGGTAGTTGATTAGATGAAAAAAGTTATTATGATATTAGTCAGCCTGGCAGTTTTACTGTCGGGCTGCACTTTATCTGTTGATAGCGTAGAAAATAAAGAAGGAGAAAATTCTGAAGATGTATATAATAATGAAGAGACTGAAAATAATATAGAATACAAAAGCAGTAGATACCAAAGATCTCTCTTTTATGATTCTAAGGATTTTTACTCTACACTACCGAAAAACATTGATGAAAAAATAAATGGAGTCAAAGGAATAGTATGTACCCATCACCTTTTAGCTTCTGAAATGCTTCACGAAGTATTTTTAAAAATTGATAATATTGAAAACTACAAAAAAGTTGTAATAATAGGTCCCGACCACAACAGTATTGACACTAAGAGTATATACACTACTCAGTTGGATTGGATGACACCCTTTGGAATATTAAAAATAAATCAGGATGCTTTAGAGCGATCTATAGAATATGAAAATATAGAGATTGCGGACACAATACTGGAGAAAGAGCATTCAAATGCTGCTTTGGTTCACTTCGTTAAATACTATATGCCTGATGTAAAAATACTCAATCTTACTCTTCCAGGAACTCTAGACCTCCAAGAAATTCTAGAATTCACCAGTTTTTTAGAAGAAGAGATTATAGACGATGCAACCCTTCTTATAGCTTCTATCGATTTTAGCCACTACTTGGATTACGATAAGGCCAATGAAAAGGATGAAGAAACCCTTAAGGAAATTCAGGAGAGAAATTT
>CAYMUD010000492.1:0-1145 GCA_964393495.1 uncultured Clostridia bacterium
AGTGCTCCAGGACAATTCATTGGTTTTATAGCATAGTCCTCTCCATCAATTTTTGTGAAATACATATTTTCTTGATAGTGATCCCAGTGACCGGATTTATGCCATAAATCTTCATTTAATATAACTGGAGTTTTAACCTCTCCGTAACCTCTTTTATAATGCTCTTTTCTCCAAAGATCTTCCAGAATATTTCTAATTACCATTCCTTTAGGGTGGAAGAATGGAAATCCAGGACCTTCTTCATGCATTGTAAATAAATCTAATTCTTTTCCTAGTTTTCTATGATCTCTTTTTTTAGCTTCTTCTAATCTCTTAAGGTATTCTTTTAGCTGTTTATTTTTTTCGAAAGAAGTTCCGTAAATTCTCTGAAGCATTTTATTTTTTTCATCTCCTCGCCAGTATGCACCTGCAAGATTTAATAACTTAAAAGCCTTTACTTTTTTAGTGCTTGGCAAGTGAGGTCCTGCACAAAGATCTACAAAATCTCCTTGTTTGTAAAAAGAAATAGTTTCATCTTCTGGAAGGTCCTTAATTAGTTCAACTTTATAGTTTTCTCCTAATTCCTCCATAAGCTTAATAGCTTCATCTTTTTCAAGAGTAAATCTTTCGATTTCTAAATTTTCTTTTACGATTTTTTTCATTTCTTTTTCTATTTTTTCTAAATCTTCTTCTACAAATTTATGTTCTGAATCAAAGTCGTAGTAATATCCGTTATCTATTGCAGGTCCTATAGCTAATTTAGTACCAGGATACAATCTTTTCACAGCTTGAGCTAAAATATGAGAACTTGTATGTCTAAATATATCTTCTCCTACTTCACTTTCAAATTTAACTAATTCTACTTCACTATCTTCATTTATCTCGTAGGTCAAATCCCTTGCTTTTCCATTTACAACAGCTCCAACAACAACTCTCGCCAAGCCTTCGCTGATATCTTTAGCAACATCTATAACCTTAGTACCTTTTTCGTATTTTCTACTACTACCATCTGGCAAAATAACTTTAATCATATTTTCCTCCTTTTTTTCAATCAAAAAAGTCCCTTAATAATATAAGGGACGTATATAACGTGGTTCCACCCTAGTTTGTTCTCTAGTAATTTAACGCATTTAACGCAGCATAAGCTGAACTCCAAGCTAGTTTTC
>CAYMUD010000493.1:0-1145 GCA_964393495.1 uncultured Clostridia bacterium
CTAATACTTCACAATAGGTTTTCATACTAATTATCCAGCTGATAATTTCTGTTTTTCCCATTGCTTCTGCTTCATAGGTTATTGTATTTTCATCTACTTCTACAATTTTTTCATTTTTTATATGCTCTCTTTCTTTAATTATTGTGGAAAAAGGGTGAGTTATTTTCAACTTAAAGTAGATTTTTTTATCTTTAAAAACACCGAAACTCAAATCAGTATATTCTTTCATACTAAAATTTTCTTTGATTTTATATCTTTTTTCTTCTAGAATTTCATAATCTATAATTCTATTTGTTTTAAAACTTCTAATATCTTTTCTTTTTTCACAATAAGCTACTAGGTACATTTCTCCCTGATTTGAAAAAATACCGTAAGGATGTACATTCCTATATGATTCTCCTGAAGAGTTTGACTTATAGAGAATTCTTATTTTTTCCCTCGTGTTTATTGATGCTCTCATGTCATCAAAGAGTTTTTTTGCATATGTGGTATTAACATTAGATGAATTTTCTTTTACAATATAGTAATCCGTAGATTTAATATTGCTACTGTATTGTGAGTATGGCAAAGATGTTGAAGATTTTAATTTTTCAATTATATTTTTGATTTCTTTAGTATGAGGAAAATTAGTACCTTTTAAATTTTGACAGGCTAATTCCATGAGTTCTATATCTTCTTTGTTTATAGAGTTAAAGTTTAAAAATTGATTTCTATCTAAATAAAATCCTCCGTACCTTCCTCTTTTTGATTTAATATCTATTCCTGATTTCTGTAATTGCCCAATGTATCTGTATATCTGTCTCTTAGACACCTCAATTCTATCTGCTAAATAATCACCTTTCGCTTGGCCTTTACTTTGAAGTATAGTTAATAATCGAATTGTATTACCTACTTCACCCATATAATTACCTCCACAATAAAACAAATTATAAACTTAATCTATTGTATATAATTATATTACTATTTATTAGTTATTTCAAATTTATTTTTCTCCTAGCTATAAAGAGCAATTTATCTTGCATAAAAAAATCTCTTAGGATGTATATCCCAAGAGATTTATATTTTTTGTTCTATATAGTTTTAATATCTTCCAAATTGATTTCATTGTATCTAAAATCATATTTTTCAAATACCGATGTATATTT
>CAYMUD010000494.1:0-1143 GCA_964393495.1 uncultured Clostridia bacterium
ACAGCAGAAATAGCAGTAATGGGACCATCAGGAGCAGCAAACATAATATTTAGAAAAGAAATAAATTCAGCAGATAATCCAGAGGAAAAACGTCAGCAAAAAATAGACGAATACACTGAAAATGTTGCAAACCCATATAAAGCAGCAGCAAGAGGCTACATAGACGACGTAATAGAACCATCTCAGACAAGAAAAAGAATAATAAGTGCTTTGGAAATGCTAGCAGGAAAAAGAGAACAGAACCCGAAGAAAAAGCACGGTAACTTACCAGTATAGAGGAGATGAAATTATGATAGGAAATGAAGTAACCGGAATGGAGGCCCTTACAGTAACTGTATTTAGTATGGTATTAGTTTTCTTGACTTTATTTGCAATATCATTAATACTTGATGTATTTAAAGTTCAAAACGGAAGAGACCAAAAAATACAGGCAAAAAAAGCTGAAGAAAAACCAGTAATACAAGAATCTGATCTTGTAGAGAACCTAGAAGAAGATGAAGAGGAATTAGTAGCAGTTATATCTGCTGCATTAATGGAGACATTAAATACAACAAGAGATAAATTGATAATTAGAAATATTAGACAAATTAACGACCCAACCTGGGCCCAAACGGGAAGAATAGAAAACATGAACTAGGAGGAAAGAAAATAAAATGAAGACGTACAATATAACTGTAAACGGTAAAACCTATGAAGTAGAAGTAGAAGAAGTGAATGGAAATGGACAGGTAAGATCGGCACCAAAAGCACAAATGGCGCCTAAACCTTCATCAGCACCTAAAGCAGCACCAGCTCCAAAATCTAAACCAAAACAAGCAGCACCAGCAGCATCTGCTGGAGATATAGTATCTCCAATGCCAGGTACTGTACTAGAGTTGAAGGTAGAAGAAGGACAAGAAGTAAAAGCTGGAGAAGTAGTGTTAATATTAGAAGCTATGAAAATGGAAAACGAAATAACAGCAGATGCAGATGGAAAAATATCTAAGATATATGCACCAAAAGGAACAAGTGTGAATACAGGAGATGCACTAGTAGGTATGAAGTAGAATAGGAGGTATTAGAAATAATGGGAGAAATACTACAAGAATTTTACAATAGCACAGGATTTTCTCAACTAATAGATCCTAGTAAATGGATGGATAT
>CAYMUD010000495.1:0-1143 GCA_964393495.1 uncultured Clostridia bacterium
ATTCACAAAAACTTGTTAATTAATAAAATTTTGATATACTAAAGTTATAAAATTATTTTAAAATCAAAAGGAGAAAACATGGACAAAAGAGCTATTGGAGTTTTTGACTCGGGTGTAGGAGGACTTACAGTTCTTAGGGAAATAATAGAGCAGATGCCCTTTGAAGATATAATATACTTTGGAGATACAGCGAGAATACCCTACGGTACAAAATCTCCCCAGACTGTAATAAAATATTCTCAGCAAAATGTAAGATTTCTAAGTCAGTATGACATTAAAACTATTGTAGTAGCTTGTAATACTGCAAGTTCAATAGCTTTGAAAAATCTTCAAGAAAGTTTTGATATACCTATAATAGGAGTTATAGATCCTGGAGCAAAAGGAGCAGTTGAAAAAACAGAAAATAGTAAGATAGGAGTAATAGGTACTACAGCTACAGTAAGAAGCAGCGCTTATCAGGATAGAATAAGAGAAATAAATCCTGAAATTAGCGTAATTGGTACTCCTTGCCCTTTATTTGTACAGATTGTAGAAGAAGGATGGGAAGATTCTGATGTAGCGGAATTAGCATCTAAAAAATATCTAATAGAAATGATGGACCACGAAGTAGATACAATAGTTTTAGGATGCACCCATTACCCACTATTGAGATATACATTGAACAAAGTACTAGGTGACCATGTAAGCTTAATTAATCCTGCTTACGAGACAGCAAAAGCCCTTAAAGAAATGTTGACAGAGAAAAAAATGCATAGAAAAAGTTCGAAAAGTCCAATAAGAAAATTCTTTGTGTCAGATGCACCAGAGAAATTTAGAAGAATTGGCGGAAATATATTGAATATGGAAATAAAAGACGTAGAAGAAGTTGAAATAGAAAGATACTAACTGAGGCGGTGAAATAATGAAGGACGTAAAAATGAAAGTTATAGGAATACAAAAAACTGATCAATCGGAAGATGAAAAAATTGAATTGTTTACAGAAGGTGTATTTTATAAAAAAAACGGATCCTACTGCTATGAATATGAAGATACGAAATTAGCAGATGAAGGTGGAGGAAAAACTAAACTTGTTCTAGAAGGCGATGTTCTAACAATGGAAAAGTCAGGAAGTTTAAGTGCTTCTGATATGACATTCCAAAAAGG
>CAYMUD010000496.1:0-1142 GCA_964393495.1 uncultured Clostridia bacterium
ATATCCCTTGATTTTATATTATACCCGTATTTTTCAAAGGATTCAAGTAGTGCAAGCTCAAAAGTTATATCGTCGTTGTATGTATTTGGTTCCCTTATATAATCTCTTACTTCTCCAAAGGCTTCAAAGAGATTTTCAGAAGTATAACCTTCGACCTGAGTACCCATAGCTGCCCCAATTAATTGAGATACCCATGCTGCTTTAATCTTTTCCCTGAATTTTTTATCATTAATATTTACATCTCTTTTTTCGGGAAATTTTACTTCCTTATTATACTCTTTGAAAGATTTATAGTTTGTATACTTCCAATAGGGTGATTCTTGGTTTTTTTCAGCTTTTAGTAAATTGTGTTTTAATTCTGCCGTTATTTTATGAAGATTTACATAATCATCTTCCTTATGTGCTTTTATTCCTTCTTTTAGTAATCTTTGGCTATCCTTTACTTTATATCCTCGATTTTCAAGAGCTTGAACTGCTGCTACCATTATTTTTTCTGGAGCTCCCGAGCCAGGGACATTACTCTCCCAGTCTATACTCAAAAGTTGATCATAAAAATTAGATACTTCTTTTAAAATCTCCCAAGTTTGATCTTTTTCTTCTAAAACAACGGGCTTAGCATTAACATACAAGTCTCTTGCTATTTCCCAGGCTTTCATTTATGCAAGCTCCAGAGCAATTTCCATCATCTTGGTAAAGCTTTTTTGTCTTTCTTCAGCTGATGTTTCTTCGCCTTTAGCTATAGAGTCTGAAACTGTAAGTATAGTAAGAGCGTTTACTCCTGCACTAGCTGCATTACAGTATAAAGCATAAGTTTCCATTTCTGCAGCTAATACACCCATTTTTGCCCACTGTTTCCAACTGTCTTCTTTTTGAGAATAAAACACATCTGAAGTAAGTATATTGCCTACATGTACTTCTACTCCTTTATCCTCAGCTGATTTAACCGCTTCAGATAATAAGTTGTATGAAGCTATGGCTGAGTATGTTCCAGGTAAATCGTACTGAGCTGCATAGTTCGAGTCAGTACAAGCCCCTTGAGCTATAATTACATCATAGAGCTTTAATTTTTCATCAAAAGCCCCGCAGGATCCTACTCTTATAAGGTTCTTAACTCCATAAAAATGTATCAATTCGTATGAGTA
>CAYMUD010000497.1:0-1142 GCA_964393495.1 uncultured Clostridia bacterium
TTTACAATAGCACAGGATTTTCTCAACTAATAGATCCTAGTAAATGGATGGATATGACCATAGGTTCGTATGTAGTAAAAATACCAGGTGAAATAATCATGGTAGCAATAGCATGTATATTCTTATACTTGGCAATAAAAAAAGGATACGAACCGTACTTACTTGTTCCTATAGCCTTTGGAATGCTTTTGGTAAACCTACCATTAGCAGGACTAATGAAAGACGAAGGATTACTACACCTTATATACATAGGAACAGAAAAAGGACTGTACCCTCCACTAATATTCTTATGCGTAGGAGCCGGAACTGACTTTGGACCCCTAATAGCAAACCCGAGAAGTATACTATTAGGAGCAGCAGCACAATTTGGAATATTCTTTACATTTATAGGAGCGATACTATTAGGATTTACAGGACCTGAAGCAGCTTCAATAGGAATCATAGGAGGCGCAGATGGACCAACAGCACTATATTTAACAAGTATTTTAGCAAGTGATTTATTAGGACCGATTGCAATAGCAGCATATTCTTATATGGCCTTAGTACCAATAATTCAACCACCGATAATGAAACTATTGACAACAGAAGAAGAAAGAAAAGTAAAAATGGAACAGCTAAGACCAGTAAGTCAAAAGGAAAAGATTATTTTTCCAATAATAGTAACGATATTTGTGGTACTATTACTACCATCATCAGCACCGTTAATTGGAATGCTAATGTTTGGAAATCTAATCAAAGAATCACAGGTTGTACCAAAACTAACAGAAGTATCGCAAAACTCATTAATGTACATAGTAACAATATTCTTAGGACTAACAGTAGGGGCAAAAGCAGAAGCAAGACTCTTTTTAACACCTGCAACCCTTAAGATAGTAGCCTTAGGATTAGTAGCTTTCTCAATAGGAACAGCAACAGGACTACTACTTGGAAAGATTATGTACAAAACAAGCAAAGGAAAAATCAACCCACTTATTGGAGCAGCGGGAGTTTCAGCTGTACCAATGGCAGCTAGGGTAGTACAAAAAGAAGGAAGAAAATATAACCCTTCAAACTTTTTACTAATGCACGCTATGGGACCTAATGTAGCAGGAGTTATTGGTTCTGCAGTTGCTGCAGGCGTACTTCTTATGTTCTTTGGATAA
>CAYMUD010000498.1:0-1141 GCA_964393495.1 uncultured Clostridia bacterium
TTTACAGATTTTTCAGACTCTTCCTTTTCATTTTTTTCTAATTTTTTATTAGGATTATCCTTTTTTGTTTCTAAATTTTTGTCTTCTTTTTCTAAAGTTTTTTGGAAGTTGTCTTTTGTTTCTGACTTTTTGGCCTTGTTTTTTGTTTTATTAAGGTTTGACCTATTTATGCTTTCAGCTTTTAGATTAATTCCTGATCTTTCTACCACTGTCTCACCTCCTTTATGATTTTTTTATATTTTATTCAGAAGATCCTCCTGCTGATATTTCTTCACCTCCTCCTTGGTTTTCTTGATTTTCTTCTGTTGTTTCTGTACTTTCTTCTCCACTTTCTTCAGTATCACTTTCTTCTAATAAGTCTTCTAATTCATCTCTGCTGTTATATCTTTCTAAGATTATTTTAGCAGCTAGGGATGGTTCTAGGTTTTCTAATATAGCCGCTGATTCTTTGTCTTTAATGTTAAAAATTACGTTTCTTACAAGCTTTAAATCGTCTACTTCCGTAAGCATTACTGCTGCATTTTCCGGAGACATATTCTCCACTACTTTGCTTAGTTCTTCTATGTCCTGATATTCTCCATTTATATCATCTAAAACCTTTTTTATTTCTTCTTTGTTTTGTCTTACAACTTTTTCTGTCTCTGTAAGAGTTGTCTCTCTCTGGTTTAAAGTTTCTTCTCTAGTGTCTAGGTCTTCTCTTTCTTTATTAATTCTTAAAAATTCTCGTCCTATCATCTCTTCGTACTGCCTAATCATATCAGCACCTACAAAAGTTTCTGCGGCGTTTTCTTGATTTTCTATCAACTGCTCAGTAACTTTATCAACTACTCTTGTTTTGAAGTTGAATACATTCATTGCAAATAGGGCTATTAAAACAAATACTACTATGATTAGTGCAAATCCTGTAAATATTATCTTATCTATGGTTTCTACTTTACTTTTGTTTTTATTTTTTGTTTTATCTTTCTTTTTCATATTTTATATCCCTTTATTCTACTAACATATCGTTGTCTTTTTTGGAGATTATTATTTCTTCTTTTGCTTCCATCTCTAGAATTACCGCTACTATTCTCTGCTGGGCTTCAAGAACTTCACTTAACCTTACCTTGCCAAGCATATCCATTTCCTGCTGTACAATTTC
>CAYMUD010000499.1:0-1138 GCA_964393495.1 uncultured Clostridia bacterium
CCTTTCGCTTTAGATATGTTTAATACTTTATTAAATGAAAACGAAGAAGATGTTAAAAATACAGAAGAAGCAAAAGAAGATGTTGAAGAGCTTGTAGAAGTAGAATCTCCTAGAGAAACTGTTTCTGCAAAAAAAGTTGAAGAAGAAAAAACAAAAGAAGAAGCCTATGAAAAGGAAAGCATTTTTTCAAAAGAAGGGAAAAATATTGATTTACTGCTAAATGTCCCAATGGATTTAACAGTAGAGTTAGGAAGAACAAATAAACTAATAAAAGATGTTCTCAACTTCGGACCAGGATCTGTTATAGAACTTGATAACTTTTCTGGTGAAAAGGTTGATATTCTTGTTAATGGAAAAAAAATCGCTTTAGGTGAAGTTGTAGTTGTAGATGAATGCTACGGAGTTAGAGTTACAGATATAATTAAAGCTAGAAACAGATTATAAATTATGCTAAAAAGGGGAAAGAAATGGAAAATAGAATAATCATCGGTATCGGGGAATATGCCGTTGGAAAAGCTCCAAAGACTTTATACACCAGCTCTTTAGGTTCATGTTTAGCAGTAGTGCTATATGAGCCTAATAAAAAAATAGCCGGTATGGCACATATCCTTCTACCCTCACATGTTAAATATAAAGATAAATCCAAACCATCTAAGTTTGCAGATACTGCTGTAGAATATTTAATTAATGAATTGAAAAAATTTGGAGTATCTCCTAACAATCTAGTTGCCAAGATAGCTGGAGGATCAAAGCTAGGTAATTTAATGCCCAAGGATGATATTTTTAAAGTTGGCGAAAAAAATGTTGAATCTGCACTATTTGAACTTCAGAAATATAAAATACCTATAGAATCAAAGGATATAGGCGGAGACTATTATAGAACGGTAGAATTTTTTATATCCAAAAACAAACTTCAAATAAGAAGAAACGGTAAAGAAATTATATATATATAAATATACAGTAATAGAATGTTTTCACAAAAATCCTTGACAAAAGGGTTTTTTTGTTGTATTTTTATGTTAGTTAGTGATTACTAACATAGTGAAAGGAGGGTTATATTTGATAGATAATTACTTAACCCGTAAAGAAAAAATAACTATAACTTCTATACAAATATTAGATGAAAAAGGTATTAAAG
>CAYMUD010000500.1:0-1138 GCA_964393495.1 uncultured Clostridia bacterium
ACATATGGTAAAAAAGGTGATAAGATAGTATCTATGAATCAAGAAGCTGTAGACATGGGAATATCAGAATTAGTTAAAATAGATGCACCTGTATCTTGGAAGGGTTTAAAAGAAGATTGTAAGGATGATGATGGAGATAAAGACAAGCCGGAATTTATTAAAAATGTACTTGAGCCTGTAAACAGACAAGATGGAGACAATCTTCCAGTAAGTACCTTCACAGGAAGAGAAGACGGAAGTTTCCCACAAGGAACAGCAGCTTATGAAAAAAGAGGTATAGCAGTAAATGTACCTGAATGGCAAATTGACAATTGTATTCAATGTAATCAATGTTCATTTGTTTGTCCCCATGCAGTTATAAGACCTTTCTTAGTAGACGAAGATGAAAAGAAAAATGCTCCAGAAGCATTTGAAACTAAAAAAGCTATGGGTAAAGGGCTGGAAGGATTAGAATATAGAATACAGATTAGTCCTTTAGATTGTACAGGATGTGGAAACTGTGCAGATGTTTGTCCAGCTAAAGAAAAGGCGTTAATTATGAAGCCTATCGAAACTCAGGTAGAAGTTCAATCGACTAACTGGGAATATGCTGTGGATAATGTGAAAATTAAAGATACTCTAATGAATAAAGGAACAGTAAAAGGTAGTCAATTTGCACAACCTCTATTAGAATTCTCTGGAGCCTGTGCAGGTTGTGGAGAAACACCATATGCTAAAGCTGTAACTCAATTATACGGAGATAGAATGATTATAGCTAATGCAACAGGATGTTCTTCAATTTGGGGAGGATCAGCTCCAGCAACACCTTACTGTAAAAATGCACAAGGTAAAGGACCTGCATGGGCTAACTCTTTATTTGAAGATAATGCTGAGTATGGATATGGTATGGCACTAGCTGTAAATGTAATAAGAGGTAGCATTGAAGATTCTATGAAAGATATGTTAAGTAAAGGCGTAGATTCAAGTGTTAAAGAAGCATTTGAAGCTTGGATTGAAGGAAAAGAGGATGCTGATGCTTCAGAAAAAGCTACTGAAAAAGTATTAGCAGCTCTTGAAAGTTATAAGCCTTGTGATGAGTGCAAAAAAGATTATGAAAATATAATAGATAATAAAGATTATCTAATTAAAAAATCTGTCT
>CAYMUD010000501.1:0-1126 GCA_964393495.1 uncultured Clostridia bacterium
GCAAAATCTGATTTATAGATTTTAGCAGGTCTCATGCAAAGCTTTCCCAAGAGAAGTTTAATCGATTGGTTAGAAAGCGACTGCCTGAGCATCAGCAAAGAGTCTTAAAGATATTTCGACAGGCTCAATATGACAAAAGACACTTCGATGTTACTCAGTGTGACAATTAGTAAAAGTAAATCCTGAGATGTAAAAATCTCGGGATTTTTTTTGTTAATTTTTATCTAATAATTTACTTTGTAATATTATAATCATCATAGACATTATAAAGTGTGATTAAAATGTGATAGTGTAATTGTATAATATTATTAAATAAAAAAAATTATATATGTTATGTAATCAAAATGTAATCAGATACTTATATAATTAAATTAAGAATAAGCTGGTAGTATATTTTTTGAAAAAGGAGTTGAAGGTATGGTTAAAGAAAAAGAAATAAATATCAGAGGATCATCCTTCCTGGTAAAAATCAAATACCAGCAAAATAGCAGTATACAAGGAACGATACACTGGCTGGAAGAAAACAGAATTGTAAACTTTAGAAGCATGATGGAAATGATGATGCTTATTACGGAAAACATAGACAAAAAAGAATTGAGAACTTGGGGAGGTAGTGAAGGAAAATTAGAGGTATTGGAAAAATTATCAAACAACGAGTAAATACATAACGGGAAATTATAGATAAAATATAAATAATAAAAAGGAGGAAGAAAAATGAGAGTAAGAAAATTATTAGCATTGACGCTGGCTATGGTATTAGTGCTTGGGAGTTTTACATTTGCATTTGGAGCTGATGACACAACGAATTTCGTTAAGGTTCATGGAGTACCAGATGCTGAAGATGTATTTCTAGAATATGATGATGGCACTACAGAAGGACCACTTGATAAGCAAGGTCAACACTTTAATTCAAATGATGATAAGCTTTATATTTCCTCATCTATTGCAGCAATAATAGTTGATGATACAAGATATGATCCTGCTTCAGATTATGAAGGTACAGAAGGTGGAGGAACCATTAATTATTGGTTGTATGGAGATACTTTTGATATCACTAAAAACGTAACAAATGATACAAATGATAATACTCAATTTACAGTAAATTACACTTACACCGAAAAATCCC
>CAYMUD010000502.1:0-1125 GCA_964393495.1 uncultured Clostridia bacterium
TGGCTCTTCTTTGCGATAGATAGAAAAAAATGCTTGTTTTTCCAATCTGGCATAATTGTCTAAGCAGTGACTCAAGAAAAATTCATCTCCTGTTGCCACCATAGCATTTGTTACCTGTTCAAATCTTTTGATTTTCTCGAATACATTTTTCCCATGTTGTATATGAGATTCTTTCAAATAAAATGATGTGAGAGTGTGCCTTTTATGTATAGAAAGATATCCAACTATTTCAGAATCATCTTTAATAATATAATGATTGCTTTCAATTATATGCTGCTCCCAAAAGGAATCAATAGTTATTTTGTTATCTTCAATATTCTTTTGAATCATTAACGTGATTTCCTTAAAGGTTGTTTTCATAAATTTCATGTTAATAATTGTATGATTATCTAGAAACTGTAATCATACGCTCCTTTCTTTTTTTTTTACAAACCTAACATTGAATCTAATTTGCTTTCTTTATCAAGCTGATTCATTTCATCGTAACCACCGATGAACTCTTCCCCGATAAAGATTTGAGGTACAGTATTTCTTCCCGTTTTTTCCTTGATTTTCTCATAAAGCTCCTGATTTTTATTAACATTTATATTTTTGTAAAGAACTTCTTTTTTAGATAACATCTTTAATGCTCTTATACAATATGGACAAAATTTTGTAGTGTACAATGTTACTTCTTTCAATAAATTCACCCTCTTATTCTTTTATTAGTTTTAAAACTCATTAAAAAAAATTCTTGTTCTTCTTTCTCATCTCTTTTTCAGCAGTACTACTAGCTCTCCCAGACTTCTTTTCCCAATCATCCTTCCTTTCAGTCGGTTTCTTGGAAGTCAGGTTGGATGAGACGTATATCAACTTACAAGTCATTCTTCCTTGTAAGTAGTATTACGGCTTCAACGTGAGCCGTTTGAGGAAACATATCAACACACCTGGTTTTTACGACTTTATAGCCGTTTTCTAAGAATACCGGAAGGTCATTTCGCATTGAAGTTGGCTTGCAGGATATATACACAAATCTTTCCGGCTTTATTCTTAATATTTTTTGTATGACTTCTGGATGCAAGCCCTGTCTTGGAGGATCTAGTATTATAATGTCGGGTTTTATATGAGAATGTTTTAGTTCGTCAA
>CAYMUD010000503.1:0-1123 GCA_964393495.1 uncultured Clostridia bacterium
GATATATTTTCTTTAATTACAATGAAATAGTATTGAGAGCAGGAATGCCTAATACTACAGATGTGGTTTTTGGAGTAATAGCAATACTAGTTTTAATGGAAGCAGCGAGAAGAATAGTAGGTAAAGAGATAGTATTTCTTGCATCACTCTTTTTAGCTTATGCATATTTTGGTCCAAAGCTTCCAGATATAATAGCTCATAGAGGTTATAATATAACACAGATAGCTGAATATATGTATCTTTCAACTGAAGGTATATTTGGAATAGCCATTGGAGTATCATCCACTTACATATTTTTGTTTATATTGTTTGGAGCATTTTTGACATCTTCAGGAATGGGACAGTTTTTCAACGATTTAGCTATGGCAATAGCAGGGTCCAGTAAAGGTGGTCCAGCAAAAGTAGCAGTTGTTTCAAGTGGATTTCTAGGATCAATAAATGGTAGTGCAATAGCAAATGTTGTTACAACGGGAGCATTTACTATACCATTAATGAAAAAAATAGGTTATGATAATGAGTTTGCAGGTGCAGTAGAAGCTACAGCATCTTGCGGAGGCCAGATACTTCCTCCTGTAATGGGAGCAGCAGCCTTTATTATGGCAGAATATTTAGGAGTACCATATATTACTATAGCAGTAAGTGCAATCATACCAGCATTCTTATATTATCTAGGAGTTATAATGATGATTCACTTTAGGGCATCAAGAAGAGGATTAGAAGGTTTACCGAAAGCAGATCTTCCAAGACTATTTGATGTATTAAAAGAAAGAGGATATTTACTTATTCCAATAATAGTTTTAGTATATATGTTAATAAAAGGTAGAACACCTATAAATGCAGCCTTTTTCTCTATTCTTATGACTGTAGGTTTAAATATAGTTGTAAGAGTTATTAAGAAAGATACAGAAGGTATGTTTATGGATATCATAAATTCTCTTGAGAAGGGTACAAGAACTGCATTAGGTGTAGCCATGTCCTGTGCAATTGTAGGCCTTATAATAGGAGTTGCAACTTTAACAGGATTCGGACTTAAACTTGCCGGAGCGATATTATTCTTAGGAAATGGAATACTGTTCTTAACATTATTCTTTACAATGATAGCTTGTATAGTATTAGGAATGGG
>CAYMUD010000504.1:0-1122 GCA_964393495.1 uncultured Clostridia bacterium
GTCCTGTGTAGCAGTATAGGTATATAGGCTTATCCATTGGTAAAGATTCAACATGTTGACCGAATTCTGCATTCCAAGGTATATTAACTGCACCTTTTATATGACCTTCAGCATATACATCTGGCTGTCTTATATCTAAAACAAACATATCTTCTTCAGCATCTATTTTAGCAAATACATCTTCACTTGGTACTATGTTGCTTGATTCATAATTTAAAAAGTAATCAGTAGCTGCTTCTTCAACTACGTGTACAGGGTATCCTTTATTTGACCATCCAAGTGGTGCATTAGCTCCAACGCCCATTCCACCGTTAAGAGAAACTGCATCGTAACCTAATAATCTTAATCCTGCAACTGTTTGTCCTGCTGTTTGTCCTGAATAGCAGTATACTACAATAGTCTTGTCCATTGGAAGTGTATCAAATTCTTGCTCCATTCCTGCTCCCCAAGGGATTAGGTCTGCACCTGCAATGTGACCTGCATCATATGCATCTTGTTGTCTTATTGAAAGAATATATATGCTGTCATCTCCTGCGTCTCTTAGTTCTGCAAGGTTCATTTCGCTTATTTTATAGTTTTTATACATTGTATCTGATACATCAGCTAAACCTTCATAATAGTCTGTTAAAGCTGCTTGAATTGATGGATCTATTTCTGTTACAGCTTCACCAAATTCATATTCGTAAGTTTCAATATAATCTTCATATCCTTCAACTTTTGATATACCAAAGTTGAATCCTAAGTTTACTGATTTTGCGTCTATTCCAGCCATATTTAAGGTTGCTACAGTTTGTCCTGCAGTCTGACCTGAATAACAGTATACATAAACCGTCTTATCAGTAGGTAATTTATCTAAGTTTTCAGCTATTGCTGGTCCCCAAGGTGCATTATATGCTCCAAAAATGTGACCTTCTGCGTAAGCATCTGGTTGTCTAATATCTAAAACAAACATATCTTCACCATCAGCTACTTTTTTAATAAAGTCAGCCTGTCCGATTTTATAAATATCTTCAGGCATTTCTGCAAAGTATGAGTTTACAGCATCTGCTACTGCTGATTCGTCTGTCTCTGCTGGCTCTTCAGGTTCTTCTTCCTCTTCAGGTTCTTCTGCTGGTTCTTCGC
>CAYMUD010000505.1:0-1120 GCA_964393495.1 uncultured Clostridia bacterium
GAGTTGTTAGAGGAATGATTCAGCCTGGATCAATAGTGCATAAAGGTATGAAAATGGGAGATATAGATCCCAGAAATAAAACAGAAAGCTGCAATATCATATCGGATAAAGCCAGAGCTGTTGCGGGTGGAGTACTAGAAGCTGTATTACATGATGACGTTAGTAGATGAAAATTAGCAAAATTGTAGGAGAGAAAATGGATAATTTAAAAAAGATTCTAATGGACAAAGATATTGGTAAATGTTTGGATTTTGGCACACGAAAAGGAGAATTTTTATTTAGACTTAAGGAAAATGTTAGTTCTTATAAAGAACTGATAGGTATTGATAACAATAAAAAAGCAATTAAGGGTATGGATAAATTTAATAGCGAAAGAGTTAAATTTATTTACATGAATGGATATGATACTGATTTTCCAAATGGACACTATGATTCAGTTTCAATATCAAATACACTACACCATTTAAATTATAGGGATAGAATGCTCAAAGAAATGTATAGGGTTCTTAAAAAAGATGGATATTTTTTTATAAATGAGATGTTTTATGATTCTAATGATGGGCCTAAAAAAACACACGGATTAATGCATATTTTAGAAGCAGAGATAGATACAGAATTAGGGTTTATACATAATAAAACATTTACTAAAAATGAGATTATAAGTATTGCTGAAAGTTTGAATTTAAAAAGACTAGTATATAAAGAGTATAATGAAAGTGAAGAATATAACAAAAAACTTTATAAAAAATATAAAAACTTTAAAAATAAATTATTAAAGGTGAAGGATTCACCAAACTACTCATATTTTAAATATAAAGCAGATGAAATAGATGAAAATTTCAAATTATACGGAATTCAAAGATGTAAGCAACTATTGATAGTAGGAAAGAAATGAAAGAAGGAATTAAATGAAAACAATAAAAGTAGAAGAAGCCGTAGGTCATGTATTACCCCACGATATTACTAGAATTATACCTGGAGTGGTAAAAGATACTCCCTTTAGAAAAGGACATATCATAAAAAAAGAAGACATTGAAGCGTTAAAATCCCTTGGCAAAGAAAATATATATGTATATGAAAAAAAGAAAGGTATGCTTCATGAAAATGAAGCAGCCCACAG
>CAYMUD010000506.1:0-1117 GCA_964393495.1 uncultured Clostridia bacterium
CTATAGGCGGAAATGGATTTATATTTGGAAGAGGAAGTAAACAAATTTCTTCAAAAATATTAGAAAATGTTGGTAAGGAAAATACTATTATAGTTAGTACCATAGATAAAGTAGGTAATCTAGAATATCTTCGTATCGATTCTGGAGATTATGAAGTAGACAAATCATACGGAGGCCTGATTGATGTGATTATAGGTTACAATGATATGATTTTACTGGAGGTGAAGTTTTGATAGATTTACGTTCTAATGAAAATCCTTATAAACCCTTAGATAAAGTAACAAATAGTATTTGTGAAAATATGAATAGTATGAATAGATACTTAAGTGCAAAAGAACTTGATACCTTAAAAGAAAAAGCTTCAGAATACTGCGGAGTAGAAAAAAACAGAATAGTTTTTGGACCAGGTACTGATTTTTTAATTGAAAGAGTGTTGATTAAAAACTTTCAAAACAAGAATTTATATGTGCTAAATCCTTGTTTTTATAAAAGTGTTGGTACTGCTCTAGATCTAGGTATGGGTTTAAGAAGAATACAGATTGTTCCTCCAGATTTCCATATACTCTGGGATAATTTACATATTGAAAAAAATATTGTTTTAATAGATTCTCCAAATAACCCGACGGGAAAATATTTAGTAGAAGCCAATCAGATTCAAAAATTATTAGAAAAGGATAATATCGTAATAGTAGATGAAGCTGGTTACGAATTTGGTGAAAAAACCATGATAGACTTAGTAGATAAATACAAAAATCTGATGATTGTGAGAAGTTTAGATAAATCCTTTGCTTTGGCTGGTCTTAAAGTTGGATACTGTATTTGTGGTGATGAGTTGCTAAAAGCCTTTGGAAATAATATTAGTATTAATAGAGCTTCCTGGAGTGCTTCTTTAGAAGCTTTAAACCATAGCGAATATTCAGATGAATGTGTATCCAAAATTAAGGAAGAAAGAAAATATCTTATGGATGAATTAAAGGAGTTAGATTTTAAGGTGTATGAAAGCAATGCAAATTATATTTTAATAGAATCAGATATTCCACAACTTGCCTTAGAGTTAAAGGATAGAGGAATATTAATTGAAGATCTTTCATATTCTTGGTTGAAAAATCACTATAGA
>CAYMUD010000507.1:0-1112 GCA_964393495.1 uncultured Clostridia bacterium
GTGTTATACAATATTCTACTGGTGAAGAAAATGGAGAAAGATGGAATGAATTTTTCGTATTAGAAGAAGATAATAATGCTATTGCTTTACCGGAAGGTTATCACACTTCTTTTGCTGTACCAGGATGTACCGAGTACCTACTTTGGGGACTAGCAGGAGAAGAAAAAGTCTATAAAGTGAAATTCGACGATAGATTTACTGGTTTGGAAAATGCTTTATATTAGTAGATAGATTTAATAAACCTGAAAAAATATTAACTCCGATAATTTAAAATTATCGGAGTTAAATTGAATATAATAAAATTAAACCATAAACTATAATTTGGATAAAAATTATAAACTTTTTGAATTAGTTAAGTTGAAATGCTATACTATGGTGTATATAAACTATTTAGAAAGGTGAATGATATGGTTGAAAATAATAAAGATAAAAATAAATTAAAAAATGATAATGAATTTGAAATATCTGTAGAAATGAAACAAATTTTAGAGTCTTCTTATGATGGAATATGGATTACAGATGGGGAAGGCCGAGTTCTATATATGAATAGTGCAAATGAAGAAATTTCAGGTTTTAAGAGAAGTGAAGTAGTAGGTTTAACAACGGAAAAAATACTAGAAAAAAAATTGTTCTCTAAATCCGCTGTTTTAAAAGTTTTAGAGACAAAAGAGACAGTTACAATGATAGGTTATAATTATATTACTAATAAAAGAGCCCTTATAACAGGGAATCCTATTTTTGATGAAGATGGGGATATAAAATATGTAATAAATAATGTTAGAGACATTACACAATTAGAAAGTATGTCTAAAGAGCTAAAAGATAAACAAAAAATTATAAATAAACAAAAAGAAAAAATAGAAGAATTAAAATTAATTAAGATTGACAATACAAGCATGGAGAAGTTAGGTATAGTGGCAAAAAGTCCTAAAATGTTGAGAATAATAGAATTAGCAAAACGTGTAGGTAAATTTGACTCTACTATACTTATATTAGGGGAATCAGGAGCTGGGAAAGAAGTTGTAGCAAATGCTATTATTAAGTCTAGTGAAAGAAATGAAAAACCATTTATAAAAGTGAATTGCGGGGCTATACCGGAAAATCTTTTAGAG
>CAYMUD010000508.1:0-1112 GCA_964393495.1 uncultured Clostridia bacterium
AAGTTAAAGAAAAAATAGAAGCAATATCAATCATGGGTGGATCTATTTATGCAGGAAACTTTACTCCTCATGCAGAATTCAATATATATGTAGACCCTGAGGCAGCAGCGGTAATATTCAGATCAGGTATTCCGGTAATAATGAGTGGACTTGAAGTTACACATGAAGCAGGAATTACAGATGGTGAAATTAAAGAACTTATGGAAAAAGACGGAAAAGTATCAAAAATGTGTGGGAATCTACTAAATTTTTATGTGCAATTTCATAGAGGTGAAGGATATGCATCATATCCACTTCATGATGTTTGCAGTGTAATGTATCTTATGAATCCTGAAATATTTGAATATAAGGACCTGCAGGTAGAAATTGATACTTCAGATGGAACACATAGAGGAAGAACAGCAGCAGATAACAGACCTTGGATGAAATATGAAAACCCTAACACAAGGGTATTAGTAGATGTAGATAGAGAAAAGTTCATAAAAATATTAATGGATGGATTTAGCAAATTGGACGAAGAATGCAAGTAAATAGGAGAAAAAATGACTGAAAATTATTTTGGTAAGAAAAGAGTGTTTGTCTATGTTGTAGGTTTGTTTTTATATGCCTTAGGTATAGCAATTGCAGCTAAAACAGAATTGGGAATAGCCCCTGTTAGTACCTTTCCCTATGCTTTATCCTTTATCACACCCTTTAGTTTTGGGGTAACTACCTTTTTTCTTACTGTGACCTATATAGTTATACAAATGGTTTTATACGGGAAAGATTTTGAAAAAAGACAATATTTTCAAATAATAGTAGGTCTTATGTTTAGCACCTTTATAGATTTATCAATGTATCTTGTAAGAGGGATAAACCCTGAAGTCTATTTAAACAGATTGATTATACTTGCTGTAGCATGTGTAGTACTTGCTGCTGGTATAACTTTATCCGTAATATCAAATGTGGTTATACCTCCTGCAGAAGGAGCAATAAAAGCAATAGCGGACAAGACAAAACAGGATTTTGGAAATATTAAGATAGCTTTTGATTCAACAATAGTTATTTTAGCAATAACTGTTTCACTTGTATTTTTAGGAGAATTAGTTGGTTTTAAAGAAGGTACTATTATA
>CAYMUD010000509.1:0-1110 GCA_964393495.1 uncultured Clostridia bacterium
CCAGTGAAGAGGGAGTAACTATCTTTCAAAGAATCTAAGTCGTCATTACGGAAATTATTTCCCGGTTTAGATGGCATTAAGTGCTAAGTGAGACTCTGCAACTTACTCAATAAAAATTTATTGAGTAAGTTGTGGAGTTTTTTATTTATGAAAGGAGATTTAAAATGGATGCAATTTTACATGAATTTTTATTAAGTTTACCTACAATACTTTTGATTTTAGTAGGTGCTTTTTCCTTATTTACATTAAGTAAAGGGGCGGATATACTTGTAAATCAGGCTGTATGCTTATCTATTAGATGGGGTGTTCCTAAAATTATAATAGGAGCTACCATAGTTTCTCTTGGCACCACCCTACCGGAAGCTTCAGTATCTGTTCTTGCAGCAATCAATGGAAACCCAGATTTAGCTCTAGGAAATGCTGTAGGTTCAATAATCGCAGATACCGGATTAATTATAGGAATATCTTCACTTATTGGAAAACTTCCTCTTGATAAAGGAACAATAGATACACAGGGAAGGATACAATATTTGGCTGGTGTACTTCTAGTTTTAGTTAGTCTGCCTTTTATATCTCCTGGTCCTGATGGAAATATATCCCAAGCTGTAGGAATTATGTTCTTAGTTCTATTAGCATCCTATATATATTATTCTATAAAACTTGCAAAGAATACTCCTGTTGAAGAAATAACACTAGATGAAGTTCCAAAAAATCCTGAAGAAAGCCCCCTTATCTTACAGGTTCTAATGCTTATTTTAGGAATTACTCTTGTTATTGTTTCTTCAAAAATTCTAATACCTACAGTAGAAATAGGAGCTATAAGAATTGGAATTCCTCAAAGTATTATCGCTGCTACCTTAGTAGCCTTTGGAACAAGCTTACCAGAGCTTATTACCGCTGTCACTGCTGTTAGAAAAGGACATGGCGAGCTTGCTATAGGCAATATAATAGGTGCAGATATTTTGAATGTACTATTTGTTGTAGGTGGAGCTGCTGCGGCTACATCCCAAGGACTTTCAGTACCCCAAAACTTTTACAAACTCCAATTTCCAACCATGCTTATAATACTTTTTGCTTTTAGATACTTTTCTAAAAAAGGTTCAGATATTG
>CAYMUD010000510.1:0-1109 GCA_964393495.1 uncultured Clostridia bacterium
TTAATCTATTGTTCTTTTATTTATTAATCAATCCAGATTTTATCAATAAATTCCTTATAGAAGTAGCTGCTTCTCCAAAAGTAAAATTAGCTTTTGGTCCTATTGTTTCTGATGTTCTTCCGTAAAATACTCCTGAACCCAATGTTTTTCTAACTTCTTCAAAGGCCCAATCAGATATTAATTCTTTATCTTCATAATTTTGAACGCTTTCCATATCAATTTCTTTAAGTTTAACTATTTCCATTGCTCTTGAATACATTACCATTGCTTCTTCTCTTGTTATCTTATTGTCTGGTCTAAAGCTTCCGTCTGGGTATCCATTAATTATTCCGTATTTTACTGCCGCTCCTACTGCATCTGCAAGCTCATCCTCTGCTTTTACATCTGTGAATTTTACCTTTTCTGTTGCTTCATTTCTATATATCCCCAGAGCTTTTGTTATGTATTGTGCAAATTCTCCTCTGCTTATAGCTGCATCTGGCATAAAATATTTTGTGTTTTCTATTACTTTTCTTGATGCTAGATTGTCTAGTGATTCTTTGGCCCAGTGATTTTCTATGTTTTCTACTTCTTTTTCGTTGTTTATTAGTGTGTATTTTGAGTTTGTTAAAGAATTTATTTTGGCATACCATTTGTCATTAATTTGATAAACTTCTGTTGGTATGTGTACAGTACTTCCATCTTCTTGTATTAGTACTGCTGTTGTTATTTTTTTATGGTCTATATCTTCTGGTAATGGTAGTGTTCTTTTTACGTAATTTTCGAATTCTTTTATTTCTACTTCTTTTTCTTCACCTGTTTTCGAAGTTGTTTTTGCTTTTACTTTAAATTCTACAGGTGTTACTAATACTCTGTATCCTTCTTCTCTTCCTTTTACTACTGCTTGTCTTTCTTCTGCTCCTGATGCTTTGTTTATTTCTATATCTACTTCTATTTTTTCTAAAGAGTTTTCTTCTACTCCCAGCTCATCTGCTACTTTGTTTATTGTTATTTCTTTTGCTGGTATTTCGTAGTCTGAAATTTCAGTTTTTATGTTTATATTAAAGTCATTATCTTCTAATTTTTTTACTATTT
This sequence comes from uncultured Clostridia bacterium, assembly GCA_964393495.1. GTDB lineage: Bacteria > Bacillota > Clostridia > Tissierellales > Dethiosulfatibacteraceae > UBA8670. The sequence goes on from CAYMUD010000510.1 coordinate 1,075, forward strand.
CTCCCGTTAGTTTACTGTTTACTTTATCGGGATTT
>CAYMUD010000511.1:0-1109 GCA_964393495.1 uncultured Clostridia bacterium
TACTTCTTGTTCTTCAAATATATAGTTCTACGAGTAACTCCAAGAATTTTAGCCGCCTCCGTAATGTTACCATCGACATTTTTTAGGGTTTTTCGTATCGCTATTTCTTCTATTTCTTCAAGAGTAAGAAGCTTATCAAAAGTAGAAGTTGTTAATATATCTTCAGAATATGTTTTTTCACCGAAGTAGTCAGGTAAGCTATTTTCAGTTATTTCATTTCCTTTGTTTGTAACTATAATGCTTTCAATTATATTTTCCAATTGCCTTATATTGCCCGGCCAATTATATTTAGACATGGTTTTAACTACATTTGATTTGATATTTTTGGTTGGCACTCCAATACGACAGCACACTTTTTCAACAATATTGTTTATCAACAATGGTATGTCTTCACAGCGGTTTCGCAATGGCGGAAGAATTATTTTAATAACATTCAGACGATAATACAGGTCTTCCCTGAAGCGATTTTTTTTTATTTCATTAAATAAATTTTTATTGGTGGCAGAAATTATACGTACATTAATTGGAATTGGCTTTTTACCTCCAACCCGTACAACTTGATTTTCTTGGAGCACCCTCAAAATTTTAACTTGTATATCCAAGGGCATATCGCCTATTTCATCTAAAAAAAGAGTTCCTCCTTCTGCAAGTTCAAATTTACCTGGTTTCCCACCACGTCTAGCACCTGTAAATGCACCTTCTTCGTAACCGAACATTTCACTTTCTATAAGGTTGTGAGGTATTGCACCGCAATTAACAGCTACAAAAGAACCTTTTCTTGAAATACTTGCATTGTGAATCGCCTGGGCAAGCATTTCTTTTCCTGTTCCACTTTCTCCCTCTATAAGAATTCGAGAATTTACTTTTGAAGCCAATTTTCCTAATTCAATACAATGATTCATATTTGGGCTTTTGCTTATAATATCTTCAAAAGTAAATCGAGCGGACACTCCCACTAAATCTTGGGCTAAACCACTAATTACAGATGTTTTCTTGAAAACAACCACCATACCTATTAGATTATCTTCGAATGAAATAATGGGTGTAGCACTTACAATACATCTGAAATCTTTATTATTTGTACAAACAGCCATTTCATGGTTATAAAA
>CAYMUD010000512.1:0-1106 GCA_964393495.1 uncultured Clostridia bacterium
AAGATTTACAGAATTATACTAGGGACTTATATGCTGATGGAGTTAAGGCTCTTAATAATTCCCTAGGTGCAGTAAGGCTAGTAGAAGAAAAGATAGTCACAAGCTATGGAGATATTGATCTTGATTTAATTAATGAAGATAAGTATTCAAATGATATAGAAGTAGAAATGGTATTAAAAGACACAGGAAATATAGCAGTTGTATATTCTCCTATTTTTGAAGATTCAAATATATTAGGCTATGATGCAGTTTACTATAATATTGATAGAATAATAGACTCAATAAGCATAAAAAATGTAAACGTTTCTCTTTCCTCTCAAAACACTATGGGATATGATAAAGAAATCATTTTAAAAAGTGGGGAAACATTACTTGAAAAAGACGGAATAATGTTTCACTTCCATAAAATAATGAATACTAGTAAATATCTTTTATTCCAGATAAAAACGAAAGATTTATATTCTGATTTAAAAAATATAATTATATATAATGTTTTAGGATTGTTTATCGGTTTAATTATTTTGGCCTACATATCAAATAAATTTATAATTTCTAATGCAAAAAGGCTTTTAGATAGAGCAGTAGATGAAAGAAATGAATATGAAAACCATGCTAATAGGGATGCATTAACTGGAGCATACTCCAGAATGTTTTTAGGTCATTGGGCCGAAAGAAATATGGACCAATTTGATGGATATATAGCTATGATAGACCTGGATTGTTTTAAAAATATAAATGATAAATTCGGACATTTAACTGGAGATAAGGTTTTAATAAAATTTGTAGAAATTATTAAATCCTCTATCAGAAATGAAGATTATGTAGTAAGATATGGTGGCGATGAATTTCTTATTATAATAGACAGTGAAGATAAATCCGTAGTAGAATCCATAATATATAGAATAAAAGACAAAGCTAAATCAGTAGAAGAATTTCCTTTTGAAATTTTAATGTCTTACGGCATAACAAAGATAACAGAAGAAGATGATATTGAAAAAACAATATATAAAGCAGATGAAGCTTTATATAAAAACAAAGAGGACAGAGACTGCAAAACACGGAGGGACGATCCCTCTGTGCAAGGTCATAAATAATTTTACAACATA
>CAYMUD010000513.1:0-1105 GCA_964393495.1 uncultured Clostridia bacterium
GCCTTCCAAGCCAGTTGCGAGGGTTCGATCCCCTTCACCCGCTCCATAATTTAATTTGCACCTGTAGCTCAGTTGGATAGAGCAACGGACTTCTAATCCGTGTGCCAGGGGTTCGAATCCCTTCAGGTGCACCAAAAAAATGGGGCGTAGCCAAGCCGGTAAGGCACTAGACTTTGACTCTAGCACGCGTAGGTTCGAGTCCTGCCGCCCCAGCCAATTATTCAATTTTATATTATGACCCATTAGCTCAGTTGGTAGAGCACCTGACTTTTAATCAGGGTGTCCGGCGTTCGAATCGCCGATGGGTCACCATACAAGGAGAGGTACCGAAGTGGTCATAACGGGGCGGTCTTGAAAACCGTTAGGGTGAAAGCCCACGTGGGTTCGAATCCCACCCTCTCCGCCAAAATTGGAGAAGTACTCAAGTGGCTGAAGAGGCTCCCCTGCTAAGGGAGTAGGCCTTAAGAGGGCGCGAGGGTTCAAATCCCTCCTTCTCCGCCAGAACAAAACAATGGGCCTTTAGCTCAGTTGGTTAGAGCGTCCGGCTCATAACCGGCAGGTCTGGGGTTCGAGTCCCTGAAGGCCCACCATAGAAGGGGTGTAGTTCAGCTGGCAGAACGTCGGTCTCCAAAACCGAATGTCGTGGGTTCGAATCCTGCCACCCCTGCCAATTGTTTTGTGTACATATATATATCGGGGCGTAGCGCAGTTTGGCAGCGCATCTGGTTTGGGACCAGAGGGTCGCAGGTTCAAATCCTGCCGCCCCGACCATTAATACTAGTTACACTAGGGCTTATAGCTCAGCTGGTTAGAGCGCACGCCTGATAAGCGTGAGGTCGGTGGTTCGAGTCCACCTAAGCCCACCATATACAAACATTAGATCTGGGGCCTTTAGCTCAGTTGGTTAGAGCGTCCGGCTCATAACCGGCAGGTCTGGGGTTCGAGTCCCTGAAGGCCCACCATATTTGCCCAGATAGCTCAGTCGGTAGAGCAGTGGACTGAAAATCCTCGTGTCGGTGGTTCGATTCCGCCTCTGGGCACCACTAAAGATAGTCTTATCAATAGGTAAGGCTATTTTTATTTTGTTCTAAAAGTCAAAAAATTA
>CAYMUD010000514.1:0-1101 GCA_964393495.1 uncultured Clostridia bacterium
TACGGGATGATGATGTCTTAAAAGGAGGATAAGAATGTATACAAACAATCAGAAAAAAGCAGCAAACAAATATAAAAAACAAAGTGTAATGACAGCTTCCCCTGAAGAACTAACTTTAATGCTTTACAATAGATGCATCAAGGATATAAAAAGCGGTATAGAATATATAGATCAAAACAATATAGAGAAGAGAAACGAAACTTTAAAAAATGCTCAACGTATAATACAGCACCTTAGAAATACCTTAGATAAAGATATGGAAATATCAAAAAATATGGACAATCTTTACGAATACATATACAATTTACTTATACAGGGAAACACTAAAAAAGATGTGGAAAAATTACAGGAAGCTAAATCCTTAGTAGAGGAATTTAGACAAACTTGGTACCAAGCAATGAAGGAGGCTTCCAAGGAAGGAGTGAAGGTTGTCTGATCTGGAGAAATACCTTAGAGAATACAAAGAAGTGACCCACCAGCAGACCAGTGCTATTCAAAAGGGAGATATAGAATTTCTCGCCAAACTGGTAGACAAAAAAGCCTTAATTATTAAGAAAATAAAAGAAGAAAAAGAAAAAAACGACCAGGACATTCAAAAACATATAAAAACCACTGTAGAAGAAATACGAGCCTTAGAAAAGAAAAACATAGAAAAGATGGAAGAAGAAAAAGCAAAAGTTAAAAAATCCGGACGAGAGATCAACGAAAGAAAGAAAAACTTTGATATTTACAAAAAGCACCTGTAATTTTGTAAATATCAATTTTTTTATATAAAAACCTAAAAAACCTCCTTCAAAAACTAAAGTTTTGAAAACCTATCCCGATATATATAGTGAATCACAAAACTGCAGTTAGGATTCAAAAAATTAAGGCAAGGATGCCGAATAAAAAAACATGGAGGTTACAAATGAGAATTAATAATAATTTAATGGCTTTAAACGCTCACAGATATATGAGCCAAGCCAATCAAAAACAATCAAAATCTTTAGAGAAATTATCATCAGGATTAGCTATAAACTCTGCAGCTGATAACGCAGCAGGACTGGCAATATCTGAAAAAATGAGAGCACAGATAAACGGATTAGAGCAGGCAACTTCAAA
>CAYMUD010000515.1:0-1097 GCA_964393495.1 uncultured Clostridia bacterium
TGGGACTAAAGGGTTTGGAAATATAGTCATCGCTTCCAAGCTCAAGTCCCAATATCCTATCTATTTCTTCATCTTTAGCTGAAATAAATATAATGGGAATTCTGCTTTTTTTTCTTATTTCCCTGCATATTTCATATCCATCTGAGCCAGGCATCATTATATCCAAAATAACCATATCAGGTCTATCTGCATTAAATGCTTCAAGAAGCTTATCTCCTGTATTATATGCCTGTACCTTATAGCCTTCTTTAATCAAATACGCCTTAATTAAATTTCTAATATTTTCTTCATCATCTGCAATGTAAATCATTTTATTATTCATATCTACCACCATTTTTTATTAATTACATTATATTATTTTTATCATTAGTTTTCCACAGGTGAATTAAAATTCCACAATTATTCCACATTTATCATTAATTTATCCCATTATTACTATTTATAATATAAACAAATAATAAATCAAGGAGGATTAAAATGAAAAAAATAATTTTATTATCTTTAGTTTTTGTAATGGTATTTGGTATTTCGGCTTTTGCCTTTGATCAATCTCCTATGGAAACAGAGACTAAAAACAGAGATGTTGAAGAAGTTCCAGATATTTTAAGAGAGCTTGGCCAAGAAATAAGAGAAATAACAAAGGAAAATAGAGATCTTAAAAAACAGATTATGCCACCTAAAATTTCGAGAATGCATAGATTTGTAGAAAAGCTATTAGACTCAGGAGATATAGTTCCAGGTTCTGATACTGAAAACAGATTAAAAGAAATGGATGCAAAATTCCATGAAAAAATCGATGAGTTCAAAGGTGAATATCCAGATGAATTTCAAGCTTTAGAAGAAAATAAAGATGAACTTGATGAATACAGAGATAAACTAACAGAGCTTAAAGCAACTCAAAAATTTGAAGAAATTGAAAATATCATGGAAAATGTTCTTGAAATTAAACTTAACAATAATGAAATATTAAAAAGTCTATTGGATAAATTAACTGAAGACAGCAATAACATTTAAATATGAGAACCGTTTTCGAAATCATTTACAAAAACGAAAGAGCCTCTCGGCTCTTTCATTTTTGTAATGATATATAATTAATT
>CAYMUD010000516.1:0-1095 GCA_964393495.1 uncultured Clostridia bacterium
TGTAGTCTAACTTTTCTAGATCTTCTTGGCTGTTCTTATATTTCTCTATTAGTTCCATTAAAGATTCCTTATGTATAGAAATCTCATTTTTTATTTCATAAGCTTCTAAACTCTTTTCCTTATATTTATATTCATTTATTTTTACTCTTATATTTTCAATTTCTAATTGTAAATTTGAGATTTGATTATCAATTTCCCTTATCTGAGCCTTAATGGATAACTTGTGTGCTAGGATTTTCTCTTCCAAAAATAATTTTTTTTCAGTATAATCCTTGTATTCTTTCAACTTTAAATTTATTATTTTCCCTTTTTCTAAGAAATTTTCATATACCTCAATAGATTTTTCCAGTTCTGGTATAGCTTTAAGCTGATGGATATGATTTTTAAAAGATTCTTTTAGGCTGTTTTTATTTGTCTTTTCATAATTTATATCTGAAATAGAGGGTATTATTATGGATTCTATAATATCCTTTGATTTTTTAGCTTTAGCAAAAAATTTATCAATTCCACCTTCTGTTTCATTAATGGTTTTAATTGCATGAAATTCACTATGATATATTTTATAATCTTTTAAAAAGTTTCTATATTTACTTTTGTTTTCATAATCAGGAAAATATTGGATTCTACTACTTCCTTTTAGTTCTTTGATGTCTTTTAACCATTGACTATAGGTTTTCACCCTATTTTCAATCTTATCTATTATAGGTATATTTTTTATATCATTGGGCTCTTTTTCACTGTAAATATTTGTATAATTAAAATATTTAATCCCTTTGTCACTGGATTTTATACACATTCCTGTAAGGAGTTTTTCATCTTTCCCTTCTCCATCTAAACTCCATTCGATTAGCAAATGAGTGGTTGCATTTCCTTTGAAATAATCAGCTATCTTTCTATTTCCCATATCGGTTTTAGGCATAACAATGTTTAATAAGAGATGTATAATCACACTTTTACCTCCACCGTTTTCCAATGCAATTAGAGTATTATTTCCTTCTAGTTCATAAATTTCATCAGCTATTTTCTTTTTACCGTTATCATAATCAAAATTAACTATTCTAAAGGAATTTATACTAGGCATTGTCTCCTCCTTTA
>CAYMUD010000517.1:0-1089 GCA_964393495.1 uncultured Clostridia bacterium
TTATGCCAGATTGGAAAAACAAGCATTTTTTTCTATCTATCGCAAAGAAGAGCCAGATGAGTTTCAAAGGATACCGTTGAAATTTAAACGTATAACGACTCATGAGGAACTGAAGCTTTTGAAGCTAGCCGGAGATTTTTTTGAAGGTGAGCCAATCGATAAACTTTTTGACGAAGGGTTTCATTATAGAATTTATGCTGCATACGACCAACATGAATTTATTGGGTTTGGAATTGTGGAGACGGGACGTGTTTTGAGTGAAATTGCCAGTATAGGTATGTATGTTGTGGAAGAAAAAAGACAACAAGGTTATGGAAGAAATATCTTAAGGCAACTTAATGAGAGTATGATGAAAGAAGGCTATAACTGTAGATCTGGATGCTGGTATTATAATCATAATTCCCTTAAGAGTATGGAAAGTGCCGGAGCATATTCAAAAACTAGATTGTTAAGATTTTATTTTTAAGATAGGAAGATGTAAAAATTATCCGTTAAGGGTTTCATAATGGAGGAATATAAATGAAAAAAACTATATTGAATAGAATATGTAAATGGTTTAAAGATTATGCTGAAACTTTCTATACTTACGACAATGAAATAAATACAAATATTTCTTTAAAGGAAAATCATACTTATAGAGTTTGTGAAATAACACGAAAAGCATCAGACTATATGGGATTAGATGAAAGCAAAAAAAATATAGCTGTTGCGATATCTCTTCTTCATGATGTAGGAAGATTTGAACAATTTGCAAAATTTAAAACATTTAAGGATCCCATATCTATAGATCATGCAAAACTCGGAATAGAGATAATCCAGAAGAATAAATTGATCGAAGGAATTGACAGTAAACAGCAGAAAATAATACTTAAATCTGTAGAATATCATAACAAGATAAAAATACCAGAAGATATAGATGATGAGGTAAAAAAATACGCAATGCTATTAAGAGATATGGATAAGCTGGATATATATAATGTTGTAGTAGATGTTTATAGGAATCATAATAAAAAAAGCCAAATAGCAGTAGAAAAGAATTTAGACAGAAGTAAAAATTTAAATAATGACATATTAAATGCTTTTCTGAAT
>CAYMUD010000518.1:0-1088 GCA_964393495.1 uncultured Clostridia bacterium
CCATTTGCCATGAAGTTAAATTCTCCACTTATATAATCTATTCCTTCTTCTTTTAGCTGTTCTTCAGTTTTCCCAGCTGAAGCCAACTGAGGATTCATGAATACACAATCCGGAACAGGTTTATCTGTTTTCTTATCTCTTTTTCCCATAATTATTTCTACTGTTTCTATTGCCTGATGAGCTGATAGATGAGCAAGCATTTTACCACCTAATACATCTCCTACAGCATAAACATCTTTTAAATTTGTTTGGAATCTCTGGTCAACTTTGATTCCTTTTTTATCGTATTCTATTCCAACTTTATCTAGTTCAAGGCCTTCAGTTAAAGGAACTCTTCCTATAGCTACTAAAAGCATATCCCCTTTGATTTTTTTGTCGCCTCTCTTACCTTCTGTATGTACTATGAGTTCTCCATCTACTTCTTCAACCATTTTAAGATGTGACCTTGATACAAAGTTAATTCCTAGTTTTTTAACTATTGGTTTTATTCTTTTAGATATTTTACTATCCATTCTTTTAACCAAGTTATTTGATATAATAGATATGTCAGAGCCGAAAGAGTTGAAAATGTATGCAAATTCCAATCCTATAACTCCACCGCCAGCTATAACTAATCTTTCAGGCATTTCTTCAAGTTCTAGAAGTTGGTCGCTGTCTATTACTTTTTCAAGGTTTATACCTTCTACATTAGGCATAAAAGGTTTAGAACCTGTAGCTATAATTATACTGTCTCCACTTACTTCTAAAGTTTCTCCATTATTTTTTTTAACTTCAAGAGTTTTTTCATCTTTGAAAGAAGCTACTCCTTTTATTACTTCAATGCTATTGTCTTTCATCAACTTTTCTGTACCTTGTCTAAGTTGAGATACTACGGAATCTTTTCTTTCCATGATTTTTTTGAAGTTAACTTTAAATGATGGAATTTCTAATCCGTAGCTTTCCCCTTGTCTTCCATGGGTTATAACTTCGGCATTCTTGTACATTGCCTTTGTGGGTATGCATCCTTTGTTCATACATACCCCGCCTATGTATTCTTTTTCTATTATGGTAACGTCGGCTCCCAGCTGGGAAGCTCTTATAGCTCCTTC
>CAYMUD010000519.1:0-1086 GCA_964393495.1 uncultured Clostridia bacterium
ATGGGAGCTGGTATAGCTGCGCATGTAGCTGGAGCAGGAATACCTGCAGTACTTTTTGATATAGTTCCTAGTGAACTAACTGACAAAGATAAAGCAAAAGGATTAACTCTTGAAAGTAAAGAATTTAGAAATAAACTTTCACAAGAGGGAAAAGATAAAGTTACAGATCGAAAATATGGTGTAATTTATGATAAAAAAATGGAAGCTTTAATTGAAGTGGGGAATTTAGAGGATGATTTAGATAAACTAAGAGATTGCGACTGGGTTGTTGAAGTTGTAGTTGAAAAATTAGAGGTTAAAAAAGATTTATTTAAAAAAATAATTCCTTTTCTAAAAGACGATGTAATACTATCTACTAATACTTCGGGTATTTCAATAACAAAAATTGCAGAAGGTATGCCTGAAAATTATGAGAAAAATTTCTTGGGTACACATTTCTTTAATCCACCTAGATTTATGAGATTACTTGAATTAATACCAGGAGAAAAAACAGATAAAGATTTATTTGATTTCATGAAAGTTTTTAGCCAAAAAACCCTAGGAAAAGGTGTTGTAGTAGCAAAAGATACTCCTAATTTCATCGGAAACAGAATCGGAAGTTATGCTATGACTACAGTTATTAAACTAATGGAAAAATATGAGTTAACCGTTGAAGAGATAGATCAGTTGACCGGAAAAATAATGGGGAGACCTAAAACAGCAACCTTCAAAACAATTGATATGGTAGGGCTTGATATATTTTATCATGTTAATAACAACCTTATGGAAAATTGTAGCAACAAAAAAGAAAAAGAAATGTTTGAATTCCCTGAATTTGTGGTTGAAATGTATAAAAATGGTCAATTAGGTAATAAAACAAAACAAGGTTTTTATAAAAAAGTAAAAGATAAGAATGGAAGATCAATTTTAGCTTGGGATTATAAAAATAAGGAATACACAAAACTTAGAAAGAACAATTTGGAGATAGTTGAAGAAGCTAAAAAAGAGAAATCATTTAAGGATAAAATTTCTAAACTAATATATTCAGATTATGAAGAGAGTAAGTGTGCTTGGGATATAATTAAAAAAACATTACTTTACAGTGCT
>CAYMUD010000520.1:0-1084 GCA_964393495.1 uncultured Clostridia bacterium
ATAGTATATTTAATTGATTTTGTCAAGGTGTGGTGGTATTATTATTGTTAAAGATGAATAATAATTTTGAAGGAATAAAATTTATTAATGAGGTGATGAATTGAAATATATTGAAACTAAGTGGGATATTCCATATTATAATTTTGCATTAGAGGATTATCTTCTGAATGAAGCTAAAGAAGATGATTATGTGTTTTTTTATATACATAAACCTTCTATAATAGTTGGAAAATACCAAAATACTATTGAAGAGATAAATAAGGATTTTATTGAAGAAAATGATATAAGTGTTGCTAGAAGGCTCTCCGGTGGTGGTGCTGTATATCACGACCACGGTAATCTTAATTTTTCATTTGTACATAAAGCAGATAAAAGGGATGTAAATAATTTTAAAAAATTTACAAAACCTGTAATAGATGCACTTATAGAATTAGGTTTAGATGCTCATCTTTCAGGAAGAAACGATATATTGATTGATGACAAGAAAATTTCTGGTAATGCTCAATACTACACTAATGGGAGACTCCTGCATCACGGTACATTATTGTATGATAGTCAAATGTCAAATTTAGTTAAGTCTTTAAAGGTTAGAGATTTGAAAATCAAATCTAAGGGTATAAAGTCTGTAAAAAGCAGGGTTGCTAATATTTCCGACTTTTTAAATAATCAGTTACCTATTGAGGATTTTAAAGAATATTTGCTTAAATCTTTTTATCAATCCAGAGATATTGAAAAATACGAGCTTGATGATAAGGCTATGAATTATATTGATAAAAAGGTGAAGGAAAAATATTCCACTTGGGAATGGAACTTCGGAAAATCACCTGATTTTGAAATACAAAAGATCCATAAGTTTCCTTTTGGAATACTAGATACCAGATTGGATGTTAGGGATGGGGTAATTAGCCACTGTAAGATATATGGGGATTACTTTTCTAAAAAGGATATTGTTCATTTGGAGAATTCTCTGATAGGTTTAAAGTATGATAAGAGAGAACTTTCAATAAATAAAGACATTATTAAAATTAACGATTATTTTGATAATTTAAAGTTTAATGACTATATTAATTATTTACTTTAAAAA
>CAYMUD010000521.1:0-1082 GCA_964393495.1 uncultured Clostridia bacterium
ATACTTTTTATTATAGTAGAAAATAGAAATGAAGGTAGAAGGGTTAAAATCAATAGTTTTGATGAACTACCTTATAAAATAGCTTTTTATATTGGAGTCTTTCAAGTACTAGCTTTAATTCCAGGAACTTCAAGATCTGGAGCTACTATAATAGGCGCAATACTTCTAGGTACTTCAAGATTTATAGCAGCTGAATTTTCATTCTTCTTATCCATTCCTGTGATGTTTGGAGCAAGTGCCTTAAAACTCATGAAGTTTGGATTTGATTTCTCACAAAATGAAATCATAATACTTTTAACTGGTATGGTAGTTGCTTTTGTTGTTTCGATAGTATCTATAAAGTTTTTGATCCAATATATAAAAAATCATGATTTTAAAGTTTTTGGATGGTATAGGATAGTATTGGGTATAATTGTAATAGGTTATTTTTTAACTTTAAACTAAAACTAATAGGGAAAGGTAGTTGATATTTTGAAAAAATTTGTATATTTTGCTTTTAATGGAAATCCAATGTGTTTTACTCATATTCTCCTCAATGCTTTAGATATGAAAGAGAAAGGTTACGATTCTATAATTGTTATTGAAGGAGAAGCTGTAAAACTTGTTAAAGAATTAGAAGAAAACAAACTATTTTTAAAAGCTAAAGATCAAGGAATAATTGATGGTATTTGCAAAGGATGTTCAGCAAAACTTGGAGTACTAGAATATAATCAGAGTTCTGGTATACCTCTATTAGGAGATATGAAAGGGCATCCCTCAATGGAATCTTATATAAAAAAAGGATATAATATTATTACTTTGTAAATATGATTAGATAAATAAAAAATAAGAAAGGATGATAAAATGAAAAATCCAATTGTAACTTTTGAAATGGAAAGCGGTAAAAAATTAAAAGCAGAACTATATCCAGAGAAAGCTCCTAATACTGTCAATAATTTCATAGACTTAGTTGATAAAGAATACTATGATAAAACTATATTTCATAGAGTGATTGAAGGGTTTATGATTCAGGGAGGAGATCCTGATGGCACTGGTACGGGAGGTCCTGGTTACGGAATAAAAGGAGAATTTTCATCAAATGG
>CAYMUD010000522.1:0-1077 GCA_964393495.1 uncultured Clostridia bacterium
CTATTAAATTATAAAACTGCAGCTCCTAAAATCCCTGATATTACAATTGCAAGTATAGGGTGTGTTTTTGTTTTGTTTATTATTATAAATATACCTACAGCTATTAAAAGAGTTTGTATATTAAAAATCGCTGTTTTTCCTACCATAAAAGCAGATGCAAGTATTAAACCTACTAGAGCAGGTCTTAATCCCGAAAAAATATCTTTAATCAACTTAGAATCTTTAAATTTTTCTACATATTTAGATAGAAAAATAACTATAATGGCAGGAAATAATATAACTCCAAAGGTATTAACTGCTGATCCTAATACTCCTCCCAATTGAAAGCCAATAAATGTAGCACTATTTACCGCTATAGGTCCCGGAGTCATCTGTGATGTAGCTATAATATCAATGAAAGTATCTAAGTTTATCCAGTTGTTTTTAGTTATAATTTCATTTTGAATAAGAGGAAGCATACAGTATCCCCCACCAAAACTAAATATTCCAATTTTTAAAAACGAAAGAAAAAGTTCTGCTAATATCATATTTATTTATCCTCATTTCTATTTTTCATTATACCTAAGGTAATTGCTCCTATAATGACAAAAATTGGATTTATTTCAAGTACTGCTATTCCTATAAAAGTCAATCCAATAATAAGTAAGTTAAAAAAGGTAACTGACAGCAATCTTAAACCTGCAGTAAGAATTAATGCAACAACTGCAGCCCTAATTCCATTAAAAATTGAATCTATCAAGCTTATATTTTTGATTTGAGCAAATACAGATGCTACTGCTGTTATAATTAAAAAGGAAGGTAGAATTACTCCAAAACCAGCTGATATCGCTCCTAATATACCGTTAATTCTATATCCTATAAATACGGCATTATTTACAGCTATAGCACCTGGCACCGACTGACAAAGGGCTAATGAATCAGTAAATTCTTCTGCCTCCATCCATTTATTATTCTCTACTACCTCTCTTTCAATAAGAGGTATCATAGCAAATCCTCCCCCAAAGGTAAAAGCTCCTATTTTTAAGTATATAAGAAATAGCCTCAAATTTTTATTCAATATTATCTCTCCTAAGAAAA
>CAYMUD010000523.1:0-1074 GCA_964393495.1 uncultured Clostridia bacterium
AAAAATATGGTAGATGCTACTATGGATGCATTGGCATCCCTAAAAAATCCTCAAGAAGTAGCTAAACTTAGAGGTAAAACCGTTGAGGAAATTCTAGGGTAAAGGAGGAAGGACCTTGGCTAAAATAAAAATAAAACAAACAAGAAGTGAAATTGGCAAAATTAAAAGCCAAAGAGAAACAATAAAAGCTTTAGGCTTAAGAAAAGTTGGACAAATAGTAGAAAAAGAAGATACTCCTCAAATTAGAGGAATGATTAATAAAGTTAATCATATGGTAGAAATAGTAGAATAAAATGACTAAAGGAGGTGCTCTAAGATGAAACTTCATAATCTTAAACCAAGTCCAGGTAGCAAAAAAAATAGAAAAAGAGTTGGTAGAGGAAGTGGATCTGGACAGGGAACTACAGCTGGTAGAGGAATGAATGGACAAAATTCTCGTTCTGGTGGAGGAACAAAACCGGGATTTGAGGGTGGACAAATGCCTCTATACAGAAGATTACCAAAAAGAGGATTTACAAATATTTTCCAAAAAGAATTTGCTATTGTAAATCTTGAATCATTGAATAAATTTGATGATAATGAAGAAGTAACGGTAGAGTTACTATTAGAAAATAAAATCATAAGAAAAAAACTAGACGGAGTGAAAATACTAGGAGAAGGCGAATTAAATAAAAAACTTACAGTTAAAGCTCATAAATTCAGCAAAACTGCAAAAGAAAAAATAGAAGCTGTAGGCGGAAAGGCTGAGGTGATCTAATTGATAGAGACCTTAAAGAATGCATGGAAGATACCAGATCTTAAGAAAAGAATACTATTTACATTAATGATGATAGTAGTATATAGATTAGGATCATCTATACCGGTTCCTGGAATAAACAGAGAAGTGGTAAGACAAATGTTTGAAGGTGGAAATGCAGGATTACTTGATTTTTTCGATTTAATGTCGGGAGGATCTTTTAAACAGTTTACAATATTCGCCCTCAACATATACCCATACATTACAGCATCGATTATCTTGAATTTGCTAACAATAGCTATTCCTAAACTAGAAGAAATAGCTAAAAGAGAAGATGG
>CAYMUD010000524.1:0-1074 GCA_964393495.1 uncultured Clostridia bacterium
TACTGCTTCTTCTATGGTTAGCTGTAGTACTTCCTCTTCTACTGCTTCTTCCTGATTTTCTTCTTCTGTTAATCCTGATTCTGTTGTAGTTTCCATTCCCATTACGGGTATAGAACTAATTAGCATCATTAAAACCAGCCCTAATATTAGTTTTTTATTCATTTCTATCTCCTTCCGAATCCTTCAAGTATTGAATCTATAATTTTTTCGTAATCTATTTCTTTATTTGGCTCTCCTAGTGAATTGATACCCAAATGCTGGTTTGATATACTTAAAATACATGAAGCCAAAATGTCTTTATCTGCATCTTCTCTTACTACACCCTCTTTTATACCTTCTTCTATTATTACTAATATATCCTTATAGTGTTTTTTCATAGAACAGAAAAAAGTATCTCTTACTTTATCTGATATTAACTCTCTGTTGGAGAAAAAACTATCAAATATTGTATTTTGTCTCTGCATAAAACTTCTTTTGTATTTAAAATATTCAATTATTTTATTTTTGAATTTTAAATCCTTTTCTACGATTTCCTTAATTCCTTCGAAACCTCTTTCCATACTGAATACCATAGAATTCTCAAAAAGTTCTTTTTTACTGGAAAAATATTCGTATAAGGTTCCCTTTCCTATTTCTGCTTTATCAGCGATATCTTTCATTTTTGTATTGTGATATCCATTTACCTGAAAAGTATCGAAGGCTGCTTTAATAATTTCCATCTCTCTTTTATTTTTAATTTCCATCTGAAATTACCTCATCTTCATCGTCAAGCATTCCGAATAACTTTTTAAAGAAGTGTGCGATATCATCAATAATTGTATACATTACAGGTACAAATATTAGAGTAAGTATGGTAGATAGTGTAAGTCCTCCTATTACTACTGTTGCCATAGGCAGCTGTATTTCAGAACCTTCTCCTCCAACTACTGCTAGGGGTACAAGAGCTAATATTGTAGTTAATGCTGTCATAAGTATAGGTCTTAATCTTATCGGCCCTGCATTAAGAATTGCCTCTCTTCTACTTTCTCCCATATCTCTTCTCTTGTTAATGTAGTCTACAAGTACGATAGCGTT
>CAYMUD010000525.1:0-1074 GCA_964393495.1 uncultured Clostridia bacterium
GACTAGTTCACTCTCTAGCACATAAAATAGGAGGAGAGTTTGGAATTACCCACGGATTAGCAAATGCTATCCTTATGCCATATATTGTAGATTACAACAGAAAAGCTACAGATAAGGTAGAAAAATTAGAGAAAAAATTAGGAATAGAAAACCTGACAGAATCTCTTAAAGATTTGAATAAGAAACTTAAGATACCATTAGCTTTAAAGGATGTTGACGAAGTTGAAATATCAGAAGAAAAATTTGCAGAAGTAATAGATAGGATGAGTAAGAACGCTTTTGAAGATCCATGTACATTAACAAATCCTAGAGAATCTTCTCCTAAGGATGTAAGAAAAATTTATGAATGTGCATTTTACGGAAAATCAGCTTTAGAAATATAAATTAAAATAAATATCTCTCACTAAGCTGCATCTTATATAATAGATGTAGTTTAGTGTTTTTTTTGATATAATGACAAAAAGATTTATAAATGGAGAGATATTATGGATAAAAAGATAGTTAAAACTACCTGTGCTTACGATTGTGGAGGTAGGTGCATACTTAAAGTAGAAGTAGAAGATGGAAAAGCTGTAAATATAAGGTCGGAAAAAGGCAGTGGATACAATAAATTGAATGCCTGTATTAGAGGAAGAAATAACCTTAATAAACTTTACCATCCAGACAGACTTAAATATCCTTTAAAAAGGATTGGAAAAAGAGGTTCAGGAAAATTTGAGAGAATAACTTGGGATGAAGCTTTAAATATAATCAAGGAAAATATCGAGAGAATTACTAAGAAATATGGGTCCAAATCTAAATACATACATTACTCCACTGGCCAAATGGGAGTAATGAATGAAAAAGATTTTTTTAGAAGACTTATGTGTTCTTATAGTGGAGGTTTTCTGGACTACGAAAATTCCTACAGTACAGCTTGTATAGCCAAGGCTACTCCATATACCTACGGTACTGCTCTCACAGGAAGTAGTAGAGATAACTGGCTTAATTCTAAATTAATAATATTAATAGGACACAACCCAGCGGAAACAGTATTCGATACCAATACTATGTACTATCTCCTTAAGGCTAAAG
>CAYMUD010000526.1:0-1067 GCA_964393495.1 uncultured Clostridia bacterium
TTGCGATAATTATTCAAAAGTTATTTTAGAAGGGGAAAAAAGAAAAAGCTCCAAGCTTGTTAATAGAAATTATCTAAACTTCCCAGGAATTTTTCAAATTTTCTTTATAATCTATATTATATTTACTCCAACCCATAATTAAGGCGCCGATAGCTGAGTTGTAAATTGGATCTACAGGGTTCATATTTGGATATACTTCCTGTAGTTTTTTTATTAGATTATTCTTTATGTAATCGCATTTTAAAACTATACTTCCTGAATAGGTGAGTAGAAATGCTTCATCTGAACTATACAGCTTTCCTATAAGTGAAAAAGCTAAATCAAATAAATCATCAACAGCGGAATTAACTAAACGAAGAGATAGTGAATCTTTTTCTTTTAAATATTCGAATACTAAAGGTGTCAGAGAGGCTATCTCTCTTGTATTATGAACCTTGTCGTAAGCATAAGTGATGGTATCACGAGGATCATCTACTTGTATTTTTTTAAGTAGTTCATAATAAAGTTTTGTTTTTTCCAATCTACCGTCGTATACCTTCATAATCATTTTTAAAGCATTTAAACCTATGCTGTACCCACTTCCTTCATCTCCTAATACATGGGTCCACCCACCCATACGGTGGTAATTTGAATCCCTTTTTCCAACAGCAACTGAGCCTGTACCAGAAGCAACTATTAAACCATTTTGATAGTTTAAACCTCCAGCTAAGGATGTGTAAGAGTCATTTTGTAAAATAACATCACAAGGCAAATTCATAGAATCAAAAATAGATTTAAGAACCTTTCTATCCCTTTCACGATCAAGTCCTGCTATTCCAGCAGATATGAATTTTAAATCATCATTACCTATATTTTTTTTGTTTATAAAATATTCTACTATTTCTTTTAAAACTAACTCAGTGGATTTTTTACCGATTATCTGATAATTGCTTGGTCCAAAATTTTTTTTGTTTAGAATATTTCCCTGCATATCTCCAAGATATGCTAAAGTCTTACTTCCGCCACCATCAACTCCTATACAATATTTCATTTTTCTCCTTTCATATTCTTATATTTTCTCTCCTGCC
>CAYMUD010000527.1:0-1064 GCA_964393495.1 uncultured Clostridia bacterium
CAGATAGATGAGCTGAAGTAGATAAATAGGAGGTTCTATCTCCAAAGTAAGCACCGGAAACCAAGGCTCCTACTACAATGGGCAGTGGAATAGACGATAAAAGAGCTGTGCTTATAAATAAAGGGCTCAATATTGAAAGAGTTCCTACAGCTGTACCTAAAAGCATAGATAAAATCAGGGTGGAAATAAAGGCTGAAAAAGTTAAAGGAAAGTTTTCAAGTAAGGGAGTAAAAGCATATATTAATGTATGAAGAGCTTGAGATTTTCCCAGCAAAGGAAGGTAAAGTCCTATTAATACTAATAGCACAAATATCTTACTTACACTTTTAAAGGAAATTTTGATTTCTTTGAATAAATTCTTAACAGGTATATTATAGCTAGTAAGATAAACTAGTCCTGGAAGTGAACCTCCAGATATAGCTATAAAAATAGGAAAGTCAAAGTATATAGATAATACTATTAAAAACATTAGAAATATGACAGTTGCTAGTGAAAAAAGAAATTTTTTATTCTTCATAATAACCTCCAAGTATAGGATTAATATAACAAATATAAATATGAAAATCAATTGACTCTTAAATAAAATCATAAATACTTGAAAAAAAACCATAATTAGAATATATTTTACTTAATAAAATCATATAGGAGGTAAAAAATGAAAATACTTTTGATAATAGATATGTTAAAGGATTTTATGGATAGTGAAGGAGCTTTATATTGCGGAGAAAAATCAGAGAAAATCATTCCTTTCATAAAAAATAAAATCCAAGAATTTCAAAATGATAAATCGCCGATTATATTTATAGCTGACAGCCATAAGGAAAATGATAAAGAATTTGAAATGTTTCCAAAACATTGTGTAAAAGGTAGTAAAGGCGCAGAAGTCTTAGAAGAACTCTTTGTTGAAGATATAACTATAATAAAAAAGTCAAGATACAGCGGATTTTATAATACAAACCTTGAGAAATTGATATACAGCCATGGAAAGGATATAGAAGTTCATGTAGTAGGTGTATGTACTAATATTTGTGTTATGTATACAGTAGAAGAACTTAGAAATAGAG
>CAYMUD010000528.1:0-1060 GCA_964393495.1 uncultured Clostridia bacterium
ACAATAGAAAATTTAACGAGTTTTCATAGTTTTAATGACAGGGATTACTTTGTTATTTATCTTGGCGGCTTTCATAATAGGATAAGAAGAAATTTTATAAGGAAGTTATATGAAGAGAATAAAGATTTATCTTATAAGCATTTTGGTGATATTGATGCAGGTGGATTTCATATATTAAAGCATTTGCGAGAAAAGACCTGTGTAAATTTTAAACCTTTCATGATGGATGTTGAAACTTTAAAGAAATATTCTGATTATACTAAAAAGCTTACTAACAATGATAAAAAAAGACTTAAGAATCTATTGGATTCTGAGTTTAGAGATGTAGTTGAGTATATGTTGGAAAATAATTGTAAACTTGAGCAAGAAGTGGTTATATGAAGATAAAACATGAATAAAAAAGCCACTATTATACTAATTAATAGCATAGATATGTTAAAATGATCTAATGTAACAAAATTAACTTGCAATGTAACATAGTTAATGTTATATTTAAAGTGTATAATGTTACATTAAGGAGTGAATAGATTGATTAAGGTTGCAGAACGTTATTTAAAAAATAATATTGACAGTCGTATAAGAATAAAACCTTGGGACAGAAAAAAAACTATACCTGTTTTTTTAAGAAACACATATGATTTTTATGAAATAACTATTCTTGGAGAAAAATATCTGCTAATAGAAATTATTAATGATATGCCAGATGTTAATGCAATTAAAAAGCACATTAATAGAATTGAAGAATTAACTGGAAAAAAAGTAGTGCTTTTATATAAAGAAATTACTAGATATAGAAGAAAAAGCCTTATTGAAAATAGAATTCCTTTTATAATTGAAAACGGACAAATATATTTGCCTTTCCTAGGAATTATTTTAAACAATAAAGTTAAAGATATTAAGGATAGAGATAAAGAAGAGGATAACTATTTTCCAACGTCTACTCAGCTGGCATACTTGTATTTTCTATATAACAGAGGGGTAACAATAAACGTAACTGATTTTTCAAAAAAAATGAAGTTTACCAAAATGACAGCTTCTAGGGCATTAAATGACCTTTATG
>CAYMUD010000529.1:0-1059 GCA_964393495.1 uncultured Clostridia bacterium
GCAGAGGAAAAGGAAATCCAGAATGGAACTATTCAGCTCCCCACGGTGCTGGAAGGTTGATGAGTAGAAATGAAGCTAAAAAAACTATATCCCTCGAAAGCCTTAAGGATGATATGTCAGGGATATATACTTCTTCAATCTCAAAATCTACAATAGATGAATCTCCTAGAGCATACAAATCCGCCGATGAAGTTTTAAACAATACAAAAGAAACTATAGAAATTTTAGAGTATATAAAACCTATTTATAACTTTAAAGCATAAGCTGTTTTATGATATGATATTATAAAGAAAATTATTGGAGGTTTTTATGGCTAATGTAGAAGAAATTATGGATTGGACTTTTTTTTCAGAAACTAATATCCCTAAGGATGTCAAAGATATCCTAGTCCCGGGAGAAGATGTAGAAATTGCATACAAAACAATTAGAGATATTGCTCTAATTACAAATAAGCGACTCATAATATCAGACAAACAGGGTTTAACAGGTAAAAAAACTGAAATATACTCTATTCCTTACAGATCAATTATTATGTATTCCAGTGAAAATGCAGGTATGCTTGATTTTAATGCTGAAATACAGCTTTGGACCAGAGCCGGTAATTTTAAATTAAACTTAAAAAAGGGCGTAGATATAAGGAAATTAGATAAAATAATTGGAAAACACATATTATAATGTAAAGGGAGATTAAACTATGGCAAAATTATACTTTAGATACGGCGCAATGAACTCAGGTAAAACAACTCACCTTATACAGGTTGCATACAACTACGAAGAAAGGCATATGAAGGTGTTACTTTTAAAGCCTAAAGTAGATAGCAAAGGAAAAGACTATATAGTATCAAGAATTGGTGTAAAAAGAAAAGTTGATTATATGATAGATGCTAAAGTTAATATATTGGACTTGCTCAAAAATGAAGATATAAACTGTTTATTAGTAGATGAGGTCCAATTCTTAACAGAAGAACAGATAGATCAGCTACTGGAGTTTGTTACTATACGAAATATTCCAGTAATATGCTATGGGTTAAGAACAGATTTTCAAACTAAAGGCTTTCC
>CAYMUD010000530.1:0-1057 GCA_964393495.1 uncultured Clostridia bacterium
CTCCAATGTAGTCATAAGTTAGCCAATCTTACTTTAATAGCAAGATTGGCTTATTGTTAATACAAATATTTTTCTATTAATGGGTATTCATTTTTTTCTATCAAATCATGATAATCCGTAAGATAGTTAATAGATTCTATAGTCTGTCCATTAATAGTATCAATGCTAACAACGTCAAACTTTAGATTTATCTTGTCTTTTACATTATATATTTTAGTTAAATTTCCCTTGAAATACCACCCTACATTAGTTTTATTAATATCATCATAGAATGATATTGCTGTAGTATCAGACTTAATATCATAGCTAATATCAGTTATTGTATCTTCAAAATATATTACATCTCCAGCATTAAAATCTCTAAAGTTATCTATATAACCTGCTTCATTCTCAAATGATATTTGTTCATATAAATCTTCAATGCTTAACTTTGTTTTTTTGTCAATAAGAAGATTATCTCGCTCTGTATTATTACCAACTCTATAAACATAACCATCGCTCGAGTAATAAATTGAAGACGATTCATATACATCATTTTGAATGATTGTTACATTATTTGATTTATTAGCATTATAGTATTGTGCATAATAACATGTCCAATCTTTATTATTATCTTCAGCAAATTGTGATTTCCAATCACCAAAGCTATTACTAGAGTCAGGATAATAGAACATATATTGATTCGTACCCACCGATTTAGCCTTAACTTCATCATGATCATCATTAAATAAAACTAATGTCATCTTTGCTAATAAATCAAATGGATTGTCTCTATGTCCATGCATCCTAATCATTCCAACAGTATTATCTACTAGATTTTCAAAGTAAGCAGTCGGATGATTACTATCAAAACTAATACTCTCAGAGTATCTGTATGTCCAATCACTGTTATGTTCATAATATGAATCATGATTTACCCAAACATCTGATAATACATCCCATACTTTTATTGCAATTTTGTACCAATATGCTGGTAATTTCTCACTATTTTTTTCAATTTCTATCGGTTGGTTTTCTACAGCAAAAACTGAAAATGCAGATAATAAAACAACTAAAA
>CAYMUD010000531.1:0-1056 GCA_964393495.1 uncultured Clostridia bacterium
TCCATTAGATAGTTTATTTAGATTTGCAATTATATTTCCTTGTAGATTATCCATAAACTTATTGATTTCTTTGGCCATTTCGCCTACTTCATCTTTGGTAGTGATTTCCATTCTTTCCCCTAGATGACCTTTGCTCATTTCTTCTACAAGAGACTTCATTTTAAGTACAGGTTTTGCTATAAGTTTACCTACAAAGAATGCGGCAAGTATACCTGTTATTATAACTATTGCTGAAATTATCAATATCATATTACGAAGGTTATTAATTGGGCCTAAATAATCTTCTTGATAATTTCCTATTCCTAGAGTCCAATCAGTTCCTTGAATAGGATTCATAGCAGTTAATCTTGTACTACCTTGGTACTCATAATTAGCGAATCCCTTTCTACCTGTACCAAGTTCTTTTAATGCTGCTCCAAATTCTTTTAATGTGCCATCTGTTTCTATATGATTAAATGGATTCTCTTGATTAAGTACTAAGTCTCTATTGTCATGAGCATACAAGGTGCTGTCGCTACCTACTATAAATGCATATCCTCTTTCACCGATACCTAAAGAGTCTGTAATATTACTTAAAAATTCTCCATTTCTTCTTGCTATCATTACACCGACTATTTCATTTCCATCCTTAATTGGGACAGCTTCCATTACTACAGGGCCGTTAGTTACTCTTGATATTATAACATTTGATACATTTGCTTGTCCATCAAAGGCTTTTTGAACATAGCTTCTATCTCCTAGCTCTGCGGTATCATTTGTGCTTACATATCTAGCTGTGCCATTTGGATATACTATTCCTATATCCATATAACCTAATCTCTCTACTTCGTCAGCGAGTTCTTGTCTTAATTCAGTCCAGTCCATAGAAGACGCTTTTGTAGATACTTCAGATAAAACCTCTAAGTATCCTTGTATTTCGGCTTCTAAGTACATAGCACCTGTTTTTGCTACCTCTTCCAGCTCTTGATTTGCTAAATTATTCATAGCATTACTAGCTCTATTTATAGAGAGAATACCTATAGATAAAGAAGCAACTACTAATAATATAGTTACAAA
>CAYMUD010000532.1:0-1049 GCA_964393495.1 uncultured Clostridia bacterium
CAAACTTAATCAAGGAGTAAAAAATGACATATAATATAGCAGTAGTAAAAGGAGATGGCATAGGTCCTGAAATAATAGATCAAGGGATAAAGGTTTTAAAAACAGTAGGTAAAAAATACAATATAGACTTTAACTTCCAGGAAGTTTTAGCAGGAGGATCAGCTATTGATGAGATTGGAGAGTGCCTTCCAAAAGAAACTCTTGAAATATGTAAAAGTAGTGATGCCGTATATTTAGGAGCGGTAGGAGGACCTAAATGGGATGAGTTAAAAGGGGAAGAAAGACCTGAAAAAGCCTTACTAAAACTTAGAAAAGAACTGGGACTCTTTGCAAATATAAGACCGGTAATAATGTTTGATGAATTAAAAGATGCATGCCCTTTAAAAGATGAAATAGTAAAAGGAGGTCTTGACATCGTAATAGTTAGAGAGCTTACCGGAGGTATATATTTTGGTGAAAGAAACTACACTGAAGACTATGCCTGGGATAAAATGGAGTACAGCAATAAAGAAATCCAGCGAATTGGTCGAAAAGCTTTCGAAATTGCACAAAAAAGAAACAAAAAAGTTACTAGTATAGATAAATCAAATGTTCTAGACTCCTCAAGACTTTGGAGAAAAACAGTAGAAGAGTTAAATGAAGAATATAAAGATATTGATTTAAACCATATGTATGTAGATAACGGAGCAATGCAGATGGTTGTCAATCCAAAGCAGTTTGATGTAATACTAACAGGGAATATGTTTGGAGATATACTTTCAGACGAAGGAAGTATAATTACAGGATCTCTAGGAATGCTTCCATCGGCTTCCTTAGGAGAAGGAGATTTAGGAATGTATGAACCTGTACATGGTTCAGCACCGGATATAGCAGGCCAAAATATAGCTAATCCCATTGCTACCATACTTTCAGCAGCTATGATGCTTAAATACTCTTTTGCTTTAATAAAAGAAAGTGAAGCAGTGGAAGAAGCTGTAAAAAAAGTACTGGCAAAAGGAGTGAGAAGTAAAGATATAGCTAAAAAGGGAGAAAAGACCTACGGTACTGAA
>CAYMUD010000533.1:0-1049 GCA_964393495.1 uncultured Clostridia bacterium
GAATTATCTTTTGCAAGGTAGTCATCTAAGTTAATAGATAATACCTTCGTTTCTTTTCCTTTTAATTTAAAAATAGCTTTACTTCCATCTAAATTATAAATACCTATATGACTTTTACCATAGTTATTATTAATCATTAAATAAAATTGTTTGTCTTCTTTACTATAGTTGGTAAGTTTAATGTCTGCTTTAAATTTGACGTATCTACCATCATTAAATTCATACTCCATATAGTTATCGTATTTTTGATCAATTCCTATTGCTAGTAAACCCTTAGAGCTTGCTTTTATACTTTTTGCCATTAATCCTGTGCTTAATAAAAATATAATATTTAGTCCTATAAAAGCTATTATCACTATTTTCCTTTTTATTTTTAAATCACGTATAGCATATTTTTTAACTAATATAACCCCTATTATAATTAATGGTGTAAAGTAAAATATTGTTAAATGTGTTCCTGTATTATTGCCTGTCCATGATTTCAATCCTATAAATTCTAAAACATAATCACCCATAGCACTAATATATGGAGTTTCTATCATCATGTAAAATGATAGAGACATTAATAACACTGATAAATAAGCTTTTATTTTTTTATTCATATGTACTCTCTTCCTTTTTTACCCCTTCACTATATATAACAAGTTAAGGGATTGATTTGTTACACTTTTATTAGTTATTTTTTATTTATTAATTAATTGTATCATAAATGAAAACATTTTTTTGATTTTAAAGGATTTTGCTGTTAATATTTCTTAACAATTTCAATTTTAACTATATGTCTGAAATAAAATAGTAGTTTTTACTCTAAAATTAATCTTTATACATCCTACAAGAATGACTTATTAAATGATATAATAGTAATAATTGAATTACTAGGAGGTTATAATGCCTAAAGATAAATTAATGGATAAGGATGAATTGTTGAAAATATTTGATTATTTAAATAAACAACTAAAGGAAAATCAGTTGGTATTAGAATTAACAGTTTATGGTGGTGCTATTATGACTTTAGTCTACGATAGCAGACCAGCTACTAAAGATATAGA
>CAYMUD010000534.1:0-1049 GCA_964393495.1 uncultured Clostridia bacterium
TCTTGGTCATCTGTGTCATCTTGGTCATCTGTGTCATCTTGGTCATCTGTGTCGTCTTGGTCATCTGTATCGTCTTCGTCATCTGTGTCATCTTGGTCATCTGTGTCATCTTGGTCATCTGTGTCATCTTGATCATTTGGGTCTTGTGGGTCTTCTATTCCTATAAATGTCATAGTATATAATATTGATATATGAGATATATCTGAATATTTCCCATTTTTTTCATTAATTACACTTTTTAGAGTTTGACTTCCATCATCTATACCATCGTTGTATTTAATATAATTGTTTCCTGCTTTTACATTTATATAATCGATTTCAACTGAATAATTAGAATTATTTGGTTCATCTATTTCCCATGTTACTGCACTATTGGTTGTATTGTAATCTAAATCAATACTATATCCATTTCCTAATGCTAGTACCTTATCACTACTTGGTGAATCATCTTTTACATAAAACGTTCCTTCTATCTCTTCATTGATATTTCCTGTAAACTCTCCATCTGAATTTGATTTGATGTCTGTTGTATCGTTTCCTGAGATTAGAGTTCCTCCGGCAAATACATTTATGGTACTAGTTAGTATTAACATTGTTAGTACTATAACTATTAATTTTTTTCCTCTCATTTTGTGTTCCTCCCTATTATCCTTTTATTTGTTTGATATATTTTCTAATATTTCTAATTTTCCTTGTTTGTCTTCCCAATTTCTTAGTTCTTCTCTGCTTACTGATTCGCTTAAAAGCATCACTAGTTCCATCATGCTTCTGAAGTTTACTAATTTTTTATTCTCCAACCACTGAACTGTACCTTGGATTGAATTGTTTTCGCTGTATTTTATTTTTACTAAGAAAGATGATCCTTTTATTTTGTCTTTTCCTTTTCCGTTCATTAAATTCATCTCCTTTAATCTTTTGTTATTTATATTATATGTATTTCAATCTCATATTAGTCACAGTTCAGTCACAGTTTGGTCATAGTTGTAAAGTTGGTTAGTTGGTTAGTAGAAAGTTGGAAAGGGATACTCAAGATAATCTAGACTCTTAAG
>CAYMUD010000535.1:0-1049 GCA_964393495.1 uncultured Clostridia bacterium
ATTTCAATATCATCTAAGTTGATCTTATCTTTTTCTTCAACCATAAATACCCCCTTAAGATTCCTCGTCGCACTCTGAATGACAGCATTTTTGTCACTCCGAACATAGTGAGGAGTCTAAATTCTTATTAAAACAAAGAGAACTGCTCTCTCCCAGTCTGTTTTAGCTATTGCTTTATTATCGTTTATCCACTTTTTGACCATTATTAACTCTAATAATCCTATTAACTGCCATACCTAATCCAAGCATCACATAAAACAGTGGAGCTACAGATATAATCTGATCGTTGAACATTCCAGCAGCTAAATAGCCCATTATACCAGCAAAAGCACCTACCCCTACATATTCCATAAATGTACTTATATTTCTCTTGAAATACACTCTAAAACTATCTAATGCATACATTGTAAATACAGCAAGTAAAGATATTAAAGATAAAACTCCAGTATTTATACCTATCTGCAGATACATATTATGAGGTTTATCTACTATCATTCTGTGATCTGAGAATGAATTAAGCTTACCTACATAATCATTTTGTGGAAAAGCTATAGGATAAGTATCAGGACCGTATCCTGCTATTAAAGTCTCCTTTAACATAGGAACACTTCTAGACCATATATATCCCCTTGATGAAGCAAACTTTTCGTATCCATCCATAGATTCAAGTCTTGGAGGATAATTCGTAGTTTTTAAAACATTTCCTATACCAGCAATTTTAAATTTCTCTCCACCATAGAAAGTAATAAACTCTTCACCGTAGGCTGTTATATAAATTATTCTACTGGTTCGATTTAACTCAGCTTTAAAATTCTTATATCTTTCATCTTTAAAAGCAATATTTTTCCCATCAGTTATATCTATTTCCAATGTTTCGTTATTACCGTCATAAAATTTAAATTCATTTCCTTCAAGTTGAGCCTTTAGATTTTGTCTGTTGGTCTCTATGGTTATAGAGTTGTCATCTAATTTTATATCTTCCCATCTTAGAGAATTTTCCTGTATATTTTCAAGTCTTTCAATTTCATTAGAAATATTAAGACTTGAAA
>CAYMUD010000536.1:0-1047 GCA_964393495.1 uncultured Clostridia bacterium
CGCTGTCAAACCAACAATCTATTACATCTGGAACTCTTTCCATTTTTTCGCCGCATTTTGGACATTCTAAGTGAATATCATCTACATATGGTCTGTGTAATTCTATATCTTCGCTTATTTCTTCTAAAGCTCTTTCTTTCAATTCTTTTCTAGAGCCCACACTTTCAGTATGTCCGCAATCACAAGTCCATACAGGAAGAGGCGTACCCCAGTATCTACTTCTTGATATAGCCCAGTCGTTCAAATTTTCCAGCCAATTTCCAAATCTTTTTTCTCCAACATAATCAGGATACCAATCTACTCCCTTGTTGTTTTCAATTAACTTATCCTTTAACTTAGTCATTTCTATATACCAGCTTGGTTTAGCATAGTATAGTAGTGGAGTTTTACATCTCCAGCAATGAGGGTAATTGTGATCTATAGTTTCTTTTTTAAATAGCTTTCCTTCTTCTTTTAACCATCTTACTATATGTGGATCTGCATCCATTACAAATTGTCCTTTCCATATAGTATCTGTGTATTTCCCATCTTCATCTACTGGTTGAAGCACAGGAAGATTGTATTTCACTCCTGTATTGTAATCATCTTCACCAAAAGCTGGAGCAGTATGTACTATACCAGTTCCATCTTCTGTAGTTACATACTCTGCATTAGCTACAAAAAAAGCTTTTTTATCAGGATTTACAAAAGGCATAAGCTGTTCATATTCTATATACTCTAAATCTTTTCCCTTCATTTCCTCTAATATTTCATATTCATCATCTATAATTCTCGCTGCAGATTTTTTCTCTAATATTAATACTTCGTCATCAAACTTTATCTTGACATAGGTTTCTTCAGGGTGAACTGTAAGGCAAACATTAGCCGCCAAAGTCCAAGGTGTAGTGGTCCAAACCAGAAAATACTCATCCTTGCCTTTTAGCTTAAACTTTACATATACTGTAGCCGTCTTTATTTCTTCATATCCTTGAGCTACCTCATGAGAAGCTAAGCCTGTTCCACATCTTGCACAGTAAGGAAGTATCTTATGTCCTTCATATATATATC
>CAYMUD010000537.1:0-1047 GCA_964393495.1 uncultured Clostridia bacterium
CTAATATATGGAGAAAGTGGTACTGGCAAGGAAGTTTTTGCTCAGGCTATCCACTGTGAAAGTTCTAGAAAAAACAATCCTTTTGTAGCTATTAACTGTGGAGCTATACCAAAAGATCTCATAGAAAGTGAATTATTCGGTTATGAACCAGGTGCTTTTACAGGTGCCATTAAAAAAGGTAAAAAAGGCCTTTTAGAATATGCTTCCGAGGGAACTCTTTTTCTTGACGAAATAGAATGTATGCCTTTGCAGGTTCAAGTAAAGTTGCTGCGGGTCTTGTCTACATCTACTATAATGCCTATAGGTGGGCTAGAACCAGTCCCTATAAATATAAGAATTATTTCTGCTTCTAAAAAAAACTTAGCTAAGGAAATATCCCTTGGAAATTTCAGAGAAGATTTGTACTATAGAATTAATGTTATTCAGTTAAATCTACCTCCTCTTAGGGAGAGAAGAGATGATATAGAACTAATATATGATAAATATATAAATAGTATAGCAAAAAAATTAAATATAAAAATTCAGCATATAGATGAGAAATATATTGATTATTTAAAATCATATAACTGGCCTGGAAATGTTAGGCAGCTAATTAATATTATTGAAAGATCGTTAGTTTTTTCAGAAGATGGACATATGGATATATCTTTACTCCCATTGGAAATTAAAGAAAGCTATACTTTAGATGGATTGAAAAAAGATTTTAATAAGTTATTTGATAATCCTCTTCCTAAAGGAGAATCTTTACTTAAAGTAGCAGAAGGAGTAATTATTAAAAGAGTATTGAAGGAAGAAAATAATAATCTTTCAAAGACTGCAGAAAGACTGGGTATTTCAAGACCCACTTTGTATAAAAAATTAAAATAAATTCATGATATTTAATGTAAAAATATTTTACACATAAGGTTTATGTAAAATATTTTTACATTTTTTATTTTTAGAAAATTTTTATCTTTTGGATTTTTATAAGCATATTTGTTTATATTCCAATATTAAAATGTATTTTAAAAAAAGCTTATATATTGGAATAAATATTGCAAATATATA
>CAYMUD010000538.1:0-1047 GCA_964393495.1 uncultured Clostridia bacterium
GATAAAAAAGTTTTTAAAACTATAATTCAGGATTTGTTTGAGAAAGTTCAGAAAGGTTCTACTTTTTCTGAAGCATTAAGTAGTCATAAAGATGTTTTTCCAGAAATCATGATAAGTATGGTAGAAGCTGGAGAAGTATCAGGTAATCTAGATGTAATTATGGAAAGACTTTCAGTGCATTTTGAAAAAGAGTTTAAAATAGAAAACAAAGTAAAAGGTGCTATGATTTATCCTATTATATTAGTCATAGCTGTAGTAGCTGTAGTTATATTCTTACTAACTTTTGTAATGCCTATGTTCATAGGAATGTTCAGTGGAGCAGGTGTTGAACTGCCAATGATAACACGAATACTTTTGAGTATGAGTGATTTTTTAAGAAGTAGATGGTATATATTAATAGGAGTAATAGGTGGAATTATATTTATATATAAAGCCTTGATGAAAGAAGAAAAAAACCGCATTAGAAGAGATAAGTTTAAATTAAGGCTACCTATAATAAAAGATGTTCAAGTAAAGGTTGCTTCATCAAGATTTACCAGAACTCTTTCTACTCTTATGAGTAGTGGAGTAGAACTTATGAAATCAATAGAAATAGTAAGTCGAGTAACTGGTAACACTTATATTGCAACAACTCTCAATGAAATAAAAGAAGATCTAAGAAAAGGTGGTACCTTATCAGAACCCTTAAGAAGATACGGTATTTTTCCACCTATGATTCCTGCAATGATAAATATAGGGGAAGAATCCGGAACAATAGATGAAGTGCTTGATAAAACAGCGGATTTTTATGATGAAGAAGTAGACGCAGCTATAAATAGAATGACAACAATGCTCGAACCAATTATGATTGTTATAATGGCAGTAGTAGTAGGATTCATAGTTATAGCTATGCTATTACCAATGTTTGATATGGTTAAGACAGTACAATAATCAAATTATTTGCTTTACTGAAAAATTTCTTTGTGATATAATAACTGTGACGAAATAGTATCTAACCCGAAAAGGGGTTAAGAAAAATATATAAAGGGAAATATAAAAGGAGGATAA
>CAYMUD010000539.1:0-1043 GCA_964393495.1 uncultured Clostridia bacterium
TTCTTTCCTTTAAATTTATTAAAGTTGCATTTATTTCTCCACCTAAAACAATAACCATACTGCTTATGAAAAGCCATACTAATAAAATAATAACTCCTCCTAAACTCTTATAAGTGACAGAGTATCTAGCAAAATTAGATACATAATATGAAAACATTAAAGATAAGGCTATCCAGCTTACAGAAGCAAATATTGCTCCAGGAAGATTTGATTTCAGAGATAGTGAACCCTGATTTTTAATATTAGGGCTAAATTTATACATAAAAGCAAAGATTAAAATCATAATTAAAAATGATATTAACAATCTTAAATAAGTCCAGGTCATAAGAAAAATTACTTCTATATCAAATAGTTGAAATATAAATTTACCTATGAGCTCACTAAATATTAAACTAATAAAAACTAAAGTTATCACAAGAATTAGAATAATTGTGAAGAAAATGCTTAATGCTACTTTTCTTAAAATCCCTCTGCTTTCCGTGAATTCGTAGGCTCTATTTAAAGCTCTTATAATTGCTCGAAAACCAGTAGATGCGGCTAAGATACCACCAATAACTGCAATAGAAAGCAAACCTTCACTGCTTCCAAAACTCAAATCATTTATAAAGGCCTCTATTATAGTTTGTATATCTTCAGGAGCATATCTTATTATATCTAAAACATATTGATTTCTTTCAAGTGAAATGTGGTTTAGAATATTTAATAATGCTATTAGAAAAGGGAAAATAGAAAGAAATAAAAAATAAGCTAGTTCAGCAGCGGAACCTATAAGATTATGATCTTTAAATCTATAAGCTATTTGGTCTAAAATAATAAATGGCTTTTTGTCTAGGGCCTTATCTAATAGTTTTTCCATTAAAACTCCTTTTCTAAATTGTACTAAATTCAATTTGGGTTAAAAGCTAGCAATGTTTTCTATATAAAATATTATACCCATATTATAACATTTTATATAGAAAAACCATGTTTTCAGTATAACAAAGGTCGGTACTTTATAATTTTGATTTTAAAATATAATTATAATATAATTGTAGTCAGAAAAA
>CAYMUD010000540.1:0-1042 GCA_964393495.1 uncultured Clostridia bacterium
GATATAAAGAACACAACAACGATGTTGAGGATGTAAGATATCAGAATTTTGTATCTGATATAGTAGAAAAGGTAAAGAAAGATTGGAGTTATAAAAATACATTAGGTTTGGACTTTGGTGCAGGAACAGGGCCTGTAATTACAAAATTACTTAAAGATCATGGATACGATGTTGAGATATATGACCCCTTCTTTTGTAATAAAGAAAAGCATTTAGATAAAAAATATGATTATATAGTAGCTTGTGAGGTAATAGAACATTTTCATAATCCATTAAAAGAATTTGAGCTTTTATATTCTTTATTGAAAAAGGGTGGAAAGCTTTACTGTAAGACAGAGATATACTCAAAGGATATAGATTTTGAATATTGGTATTACAAGGATGATCTTACCCATGTCTTTTTCTACCAAGAGGAAGCCTTTGTTTGGATGGTAAAAAACATTGGATTTATAGAGTATAAGATTGATAATAGAGTTATAATTTTAACCAAATAGTAGTCAAATTTTTTAAAAAAAGATATCAAAATAATACCGAGTGCTATTGAAAAAAACAAATATTATGATATAATAAAAATACAACAAATATTTTATTTATAAGTCAATGTTTACTTATATTTAAGATGAATGGATATCTTGAAAAATTCAAGAAGAAATTTATTATTAACTAGCTAAACATATAAAGATAGTAGATGAAGTAGATGTTGGAGTAATGTCTCCAAGGAGAAAATTACGTCATATTCTGTTAGGGTGTTTATTCCCCTAAAAAGGAGAAAACATGAAAGCAGAAGTTTAGGAACTGGTTCTCTAAAGTTAAATCTAGGAGGGCCAGTTTCCGTTTTTGGACAATTTTATATAATTTTAGATGGAATGAAAGATGAAATAGTTCCATCTTTTTTATTGAATAGATTTAATTATGATTATATAATTATTTAAACAATTATATATACAAGGAGGTAAAATGGAATTATTTAAAGAGTTGAGTTTAGGGAAACTTAAATTAAAGAATAGAATTTTTCTGACACCTATTACTTCTACAAAGGATG
>CAYMUD010000541.1:0-1042 GCA_964393495.1 uncultured Clostridia bacterium
GTATTAGTTTATCCTTAGGCAATTATTAAAATAAGATTAAAAAAGACAGAATAATTAAATTCTGTCTCATTTTATTATGCGTTAGGTGAATCATTTGCCTTTGTTTCAATTTTTTCTTTTATTATTTGTATAAAGTCTTCAGTATTTTTTTCTCCTAAATCCCCTTCTACTCTGTCTCTCACAGCTATAGTTCCATTATTAACTTCATTTTCTCCTACTATCATCATATAAGGGATTTTTTCAACCTGTGCTTCTCTAATTTTATATCCTACTTTTTCGCTTCTTGTGTCAAGTTCTACTCTTATGTCCATTTTTTCAAATTCTTTCTTTATTTTTTCACCATATTCATTAAATTTATCTGATATTGGTAAAATCCTAGCCTGTACTGGTGCCAACCAAGTAGGAAATGCTCCTGCATAGTGCTCTATTAGTATTCCAATAAATCTTTCCATGCTCCCAAATATTGTCCTATGAACCATTACAGGTCTGTGTTTTTCTCCATCTTTTCCTACGTATGTAAGGTCAAACCTTTGAGGCATTTGGAAATCCAACTGACAAGTCCCACACTGCCAAGTTCTTCCAATTGCATCTTCTAAATGAAAATCAATTTTGGGTCCGTAGAAGGCTCCATCTCCTTCGTTAATTCTGAATTCAATATTCTTTTCTTCCAAAGCGGCTCTAAGAGAGTCTGTAGCTAAGTCCCATTCTTCTTGAGTTCCCATTGAATCCTCGGGTTTGGTTGATAATTCGACTCTATATTTAAATCCAAAGATGTTATAAAGGTAATCAGTAAAATCTATTACCCCTTTTATTTCATCTTTTACCTGTTCTTCTAACATAAATAAGTGAGCATCGTCTTGGGTAAAGTTTCTAACTCTCATAAGTCCATGCAATGCCCCAGACATTTCGTGTCTATGAACTAAGCCTAGTTCTCCCCATCTAAAGGGGAAATCCCTATAAGAATACATATTGCTCTTATAAATTAGCAGTGCTCCAGGACAATTCATTGGTTTTATAGCATAGTCCTCTCCATCAATTTTTG
>CAYMUD010000542.1:0-1041 GCA_964393495.1 uncultured Clostridia bacterium
GTGATTTGGTTAATTATTAAGCAAGAGTTTTTAAACTAATTTAAATATAGTAATTATTTTAAATAAAAGCAATTCTAAAAAATAGAGTTGCTTTTAAAAATATTCCCTTTGTTAGGGGATATTTTTATTTTTAAATATAATCATATATTTATTATAATATTATTGATATAATAAATATTAATAGTAATTATTTAGAAAGAATTATATATTTTAGTTTTTTTGGAAGATTAAGTTATTAATTAGCTTATGCGAAATGCTATACATAATATAAAAATATAAGGAGTATTTATGAAAAAAGGAGATTTAATTTGGTTGGGAGTATTAGGGTTGATAATTTTATATATCATTTCTCCTTGGACAAAGGAGTTGTTTTTAAAGCAGACTGGTAATTATCCTTATTTAGGAGGATTTATTAAATTTGGTATATTAGCTACAATGGGTGAGCTGGCTTCCATTAGAATAGCTAAAGGAGAGTGGAAAAAACCAAAAGGATTAAAATGGAAAATAATAATATGGGGCTTAATCGGTGTTTTAATAACCTTAATGTTCACATTGTATTCAAAAGGAGTAATGGGAACTATAGAAGCAGGCTATTTACCAGGTAGAGGATCAAATTTAGCTTTTGCATTTTTTACCGCTTCTTTGATGAATTTATCTTTTGGACCGGTTTTTATGGGTTTTCACAAAATAACTGATACGTACATAGACTTAATATTTGTAGATAAAGTAAAAAAACCTAGTCTAGATATGGTTTTAGATAAAGCAGATTGGAAGAGCTTTGTAAAATTCACACTTATTAAAACTATTCCTCTTTTCTGGATACCTGCACATACCATTACATTTATGCTTCCGGCGGAGTACAGAATAGTTGCAGCCGCTATGTTATCCATAGCACTAGGGGTAATATTATCCTTTGCAAAAAATAAATAGTAAAATAATGCAAAAGATAACTTCTTTAAAATTATTATAGTGAGAAGTTTTTTTATATAATTACCTTAGCCCAAAGTACAGCAATAGGAACTAACAGTATTATCCTTATAA
>CAYMUD010000543.1:0-1035 GCA_964393495.1 uncultured Clostridia bacterium
CTTCATTGAAGTTGGGTTTTTCTATCATTTCTATTAAAAGATATTTTTTATCTAGATTATTGTTGATTTTTATTAGCTTGTCGTAGTAAGTCTTTTTTCTAAAGTAGTTGTAAAAGATATTAATAGAAAAGGTTATAAAAAGTAAAAATATAATAATATAGGAAGCATGAGTATTGAAATTCAATACTTTTAAAAATATATAGATGAATGGAAGTATTGATAAGTTTAATATAACCAAGAATATATTGTCTTTAATATAATGTTTTAATTTCATTTTATTATATAACCCTGCCCTCTTTTAGTTTCTATGATGTCTTTAACTCCTAATGATTCTAACTTGTTTCTAAGTCTATTTACGTTTACAGTCAGTGTATTATCGTCTACAAATTCGTCAGTTTGCCATAAACAGTTCATCATTTGATTCCTAGTTACTATTTTGTTTCTGTTTTCAGCTAATGTTTTTAAGATTCTATTTTCATTTTTTGTTAATTCTTCAGTTTTTTCTTTGTATTCAACTAGACTTTTATCTGGATAGTATTTTATGTTTTTTATTTCGTAGGTATTTGTTTTATTTGTTTCGTAGGTTCTTCTTATGATTGACTCTATTCTGGCTAAAAGTATTTGGGTATTGAAAGGTTTTGTAATAAAATCATCGGCTCCAAGGTGCATCCCCATAAGTTCATCCATTTCATTGTCTCTACTGGTTATAAATATTATTGGTAGGCTATTTTTTCTTCTTATTTCTTTACATATATAGAAGCCATCTTTTTGAGGTAAGTTTATATCCAGAAGTATTAGATGGATGTCTTTTTTAATTTTTTCTGCATCAAAATTAGAGAAATCATCGTAGATTTCTACTTTGTAGTTGTATTTTTCCAAAAATGTTTTAAGTTCTTTTCTTATTTTTCTATCATCTTCTATTATTAATATTTTATACATGTAATCTCCAGTTTTTTTGATTTAAATTAAAGTTTTTCTATTGCTATATCCTTGTAAAGAAGTATACTATCATTGCTATTTCACCTAATAGCTTAA
>CAYMUD010000544.1:0-1031 GCA_964393495.1 uncultured Clostridia bacterium
TGTTTTTGTGTCTAATACCTTAACTACATGCTTTCCTGTCTTTTCATGGTAGGAATATTCCAATTTCTT
Organism: uncultured Clostridia bacterium; assembly: GCA_964393495.1. Taxonomy (GTDB): domain Bacteria; phylum Bacillota; class Clostridia; order Tissierellales; family Dethiosulfatibacteraceae; genus UBA8670. Next base: position 70 of record CAYMUD010000544.1, read on the forward strand.
GTTTTCCGCCATATAGTTTTCGTTGACTTTTTCTACAGCCTTTGTGATGTTGTCTCTTGTTGTATTTACATTTAGCTGTATGTGGTTTGCATCTGTTTTGATAATCTTTTCTTTTTCTGATTGTCCTGTATTTTTATCCAATTCTGTGTTAATCATTATAGAATCAACAGGATTTACTGAGTTTAGCATATTATAAAACCTCCTTACCATAATTTTGTTATATTTTCTATCATTAGGTATATCGGAGGCTTTGTTATTTTTCTTTAATTTATTTTATCTTATCTTTTAAGAAGTCTGCTAATTCTTTGCTGTTCATATCGAATAATGACTTTTTATTTGATTCTGTCACTTCTTCTAATATTTCTTTTCTTACTATCCTTTTACTTTTCGGTGCTTCTATCCCTATTTTTACTTTTCCATCTTCCGCTTCTATTATTTTAATCTCAATGTCATCGCCTATTAGAAAACTTTCTTCGTTTTTTCTTGTAATTACCAGCATATATTTCTCCTAACTCTTTATTTCTACAATATGTTTAACGCTGTAGTCTGAGTCATCTAGGATTATCTGTTTTCCTTTTTTTGATGGTAGAGATATTATAATAGGGCTTTTAAGGTTTACTGAGATTTTGTTCTTATCTATAAAGGATACAATAGATAGTACTAATACATCTTCAGGTTTTTCTACTTCTAGGGATTCAAGTTCAGAGTCGTCTACGTCTATTTCATATTCCTTGTATATTAAGGCAGGTGGTATTAGGATAAATCCTACTCCCTTTTCTTTTTTTGCCTCCATTATTTGAAAGGGACTATCTTCTCCACCGTAGTTAGCTATTATATATTCTTTGTAATCTCCAAACCCGTATATTCCTTTTTCGAAATAATAGGTATATTCTTCCATATTCTTATCTATCATTTTAGTACCCCTCTTTCTATCTTAGAAAATCAACCAGGGTAGGTTGGAT
>CAYMUD010000545.1:0-1030 GCA_964393495.1 uncultured Clostridia bacterium
CATCGTGATAATTTGCAAAGGCACTAACAGTTTTTAATAAATTTTTTGTGTAAATTTGTTTGTATTCTAAATACTTATTTTCTCCTATAAATAGTTCGCCAATCATTTTTTCCTCCAAAAATTTTATCGTCCGATTTTAGTTTAACATATTAATAAATTTTCGTCCAGATTATCGGACGAAAACATGAACGAAAAACTTGTGAAGTTTAGTTTTTATATCATATATAAACTTAATTAAATCTATTAATATGAAGTTCATTCCTTATTTTTTTATGAATTCTTACCCCATAATATTTTGAAGTACACTATGTTACGGTGAACCGTATCACAAATGATTATAAAGTTTTTTATCATCTTTTGTTAATTACTCTTATCTAATTTAAATATTGAACCATCTGGAATATTTACATATGACAGCATTTCTGCTGATTCTTCTGAATTGAATATTAAAGTTTTTCCTTTTAATTTAAATACATATTGAAATTTACCATCATCCGTTTTAAGAATCAAGTTATGGTTGTCATCTACTTCATAAGAACCTAATGCCATATAGCTACTAAGTGGAGAGTAATTAAAAATAAATTTATTGTCATCTTTTATTTGAACTGTAGGTTTCACAATTTCGTCAGATTTTTCCATTACATAGTCTCCTACAGATATAGATTCTTCTAATGTTTCAAATTTATCAGAACATCCATATAATCCAATTGCTATGGTAATAAATAATACAAATACAAAAGTTTTTTTCACAATAATTACCTCCTTATTTTTCCATAGTTCAAATTAGAATATACTACTAATGTTAATTAACTTTTTTGTTTATCTCAATGTTAAAGGAGTTACCTTTACTTATTTAAACTAATTCCAAAAAAATTATTGTTACCAATCTTAACTTTGTCGCCTTTATTATCAAAAACAATAATGCCAGTAATATGTCCACTTCCACCAACATTTCTATAACCATTTTCATTTAGAGAATTATCTTTTGCAAGGTAGTCATCTAAGTTAATAGATAATACCTTCGTTTCTT
>CAYMUD010000546.1:0-1029 GCA_964393495.1 uncultured Clostridia bacterium
GTAAGAACTGATGCAACCATTACTCTTAACACAACTTTTTATGAAGTACCACAAAAATATATCCGAAGAAAAATAAAGTTGCGCTATTTACCAGATGATCTATCTAAACTTTTTATTATTAACAAGAACAATGAAATAATGGAAACTGTTTATCCTTTAAAAAAAGTTGATAACTCAAAGATCAAAAGAAAAGCAATTGATTATTCTGAAATAGGAGGTCGTGTAAATGTATAAGAATTATTGGTCAATGGCGTATAACCCTTTTCAAAAAAATAATGGTGAAAGTAGTGTCAAATTATTTGATTCTAAAGATTACATCAATGCAAAGGCAAGACTTGAACATCTCAATAAATTAGGTGGTATTGGTTTATTAACAGGTCTTTCAGGCACTGGAAAAACATATGCTCTTAAAAAATTTGCTGAAGGGTTAAATCCGAGCCTTTATAAAGTTATTTATATACCGTTATCAACGGTCACCGTTTTAGAGTTTTATAAAAGTTTAGCCTATGGTTTAGATTTAGATCCACCCGGTAGAAAAGTAGATATCTTTAATGCTATTCAACAGCGGCTAATCAGTCTTGTAAAGGACAGAAACATGCGATGTGTTATTATCATTGATGAAGCACAATACTTACAAACAGCTATTTTGAATGATTTAAAATTACTTTTAAATTTTGAAATGGACAGTAAGGATTACGCCACATTAATCCTCGCAGGTCAACCATTATTAAATAATATCTTAACTAAAAAAGTACATGAAGCCTTAAAACAAAGAATCGTCATGAACTATAATTTTACAGGGATTAATAAAGAAGAAGGGAAAAAATATATACTTGATAAGTTAAAAGAAAGTGGTGTTTACGAACAAATCATAACGGATGGTGCTTTAGAAGCCATTGTATCTAGTGGAAATGGAGCCATTAGAAAACTCAATAGTATGGTAGATAAATGTTTATTTGTCGGTTCTATTAGTAACGCAAAGATGATTGATACAGACATCGTAATGAATGCACAAAATGAATTAGAACT
>CAYMUD010000547.1:0-1024 GCA_964393495.1 uncultured Clostridia bacterium
GGAACAGAAGAAGAAATAATAGTAGATAATTTAGAAGAATTAAAAAAAGGTATACCATATCTGTCAACAATGATAATAAAAAGAGGAAATTAGATGAAATTATAAAGTTCATATTGAAAAACTAAATAAAATTCTAAGGTGCCTTTGATAAAAGGGAAAAGGGAAAGAGGTTAGAATCCTCTACAGCCCCCGCTACTGTAATTAGGACGAAATTCTTAAATAACCACTGGATTCAAAACTGGGAAGGTAAGAAAAGTAGGAAGAACTATAAGTCAGTAAACCTGCCTTAGAATATTATGCAACGACTTCGGTGGGAAGTAAGTTGATGTAAAGGTCGCTTGATTAAATATATAATAATTAACATAAAGATTTCTGTGTTATTATTGATAAATAATATTTAGCAATCTGATAAATTAACTTAAATCCTGCTGGAGAGCAGGATTTTTATTTTTATAAAGGAGATTAAATAATGAAAGGTTTTGTTTTAGCTGGAACAAACAGCGGAGTAGGAAAAACTACTATATCAATAGGAATTATGAAAGCATTAAAAAAAAGAGGATTAAAAGTAGCGCCATTCAAAGTAGGACCGGATTACATAGATACTGCTTTTCATGGTTTTGTTACAAAAAATCCATCACATAATCTTGATTTGGTAATGTTAGATAAAGACACAAACAAAGAACTTTTTTGTAAACATATTAATGGCGGAAAAATAGGTGTTGTAGAAGGAGTTATGGGTTTGTTTGATGGAGTAGATTTTTCCCTTGAAAATGGTAGCACAGCACAAGTATCTAAAACTTTAGCTTTGCCGGTGATACTTATATTAAAGCCAAAAGGAGTAGGAGCTAGCATTCTTCCTCAAATCAAAGGATATATTGATTACGACAATAAGATAGATATTAAAGGAGTAATATTAAACGAAACTAGTGAAGCTATGTATGAATTTTATAAAAGTCCGATTGAAAGCAAATTAGGAATAAAATGTATAGGACATATTCCTAAAGAAGATAAAATTTTCTTTGGA
>CAYMUD010000548.1:0-1023 GCA_964393495.1 uncultured Clostridia bacterium
TATGATAAAAAAAGATGTAGTGATAATCGGAGCAGGACCAGCAGGGCTATTTACTGGTATAAATATTGATGGTAGAAAATTAGATACTGTAATTTTAGAAAAAAATTCATCAGCAGGAAAAAAACTCCTTATTTCCGGTGGTGGTCAGTGCAATATTACTCACTCAGGGAATATAAGTGACTTTTTAGAAAAATATGGAGATAAGAAAAGATACTTGAGAAATACTTTATATGGTTTTACTAATGAGGATTTAGTTGAATTCTTCGGAAAAAGAGGATTAGAAATGGAAATTGAAGAATCAGGAAAGATATTTCCAAAAACCCGAAAAGCTGAAAATGTTTTAAATATTTTATTGAAAGAGTTAAAGATGAATAATGTAGAAGTCGAATATAAGTTTAAGGTTGTAGACGTAGAATATGAGAATAATATAGAAAAATTCATTGTAAAAACAGTTGATAAAAGCTATCAAGCAAAATATCTTGTAGTAACTACTGGTGGTAAATCTTATCAAAATACTGGTTCTACAGGTGATGGATTTACTATAGCAGAAAAATTAGGACATGAAATTGTGAAAGTTAAACCAGCCCTTACTCCCATTTATGTAAAGGACTATTCTTTTAAAAAATTATCCGGTATATCAGTAAAAGTAGGATTAAGTTTATGGAGAGATAATAAGAAAATTAATGAAAGCACAGGAGATATGCTCTTTACACATATAAACCTTTCGGGACCGGTAATTTTAGATTTTTCAAGATATGTGAATTCTGGAGATATTTTAAAGGTTAATTTCTTGCCTGGGAAAAATAAAGAAATTTTTAGAAAGGAAACTATAAATTCTCTTCAAAATTACGGCTCTAAGTATATTAAAAACTTCATATCAGATTTAAACATACCTAATAGACTTGGAGAAAAAATTATTGAAATTTCCGGAATAAAAAAAGACAAAATATGTGCAGAAATAAGAAAAGAACAGAGAGAAAAACTAATTGAAAATTTAATGGAAATGAATTTAACTGTTGATAA
>CAYMUD010000549.1:0-1022 GCA_964393495.1 uncultured Clostridia bacterium
CAAGAGAGCAGTTTGAACAAAGAACTCACAAAAGATTAATTGACATAACAAATCCTACTCCTAAAACGATAGATTCACTAATGAAGTTGAATTTACCAGCTGGAGTAGATATTGAAATTAAATTATAAAGTAGAGAACATAATGCACTCTGCTTAGTACGATTGCTTAAGCAATCCGCTGTAAGAAACCAGGAGGTGTAATAATGAAAGGAATAATAGGAAAAAAATTAGGAATGACTCAAGTTTTTAAAGAAGATGGAACTTTAGTACCTGTAACAGTAGTTGAATCTCAGGGAATGAAAGTTGTACAAATTAAAACTGAAGGAAAAGAAGGTTACAATTCAGTTCAAATAGGTTTTGGTAAGATCAAGGATAAAAATGTAAATAAACCTAAAAAAGGACACTTCAGCAAAGCACAAGTTGAAAATAAGAGAATACTAAAAGAATTTAGAATAGATAATCCAGAAGAATTTGAAATTGGCCAAGAGATTAAGGTTGATATATTCGAAGAAGGAGAAATAGTAGACGTAGAAGGAACTTCAAAAGGTAAAGGGTTTCAAGGTGCTATTAAGAGACATAATCACTCTAGAGGTCCTGAAACACATGGTTCTAAATATCACAGAGCAGTAGGTTCATTGGGAGCATCAGCTCACCCTGCAAGAGTGTTCAAGAATATGAAACTTCCAGGACATATGGGACATGAAAAAGTTACTGTGAAAAATCTGGAAATTGTAAAAGTAGACTTAGAAAAAAATCTGTTGTTAATTAAGGGTGCTGTACCAGGTCCTAAAAAAGGCACTGTAATAATCAGAAAGAAATAATTAATAGCAGAAAGGAAGGAGGATAAGAGATGACTAAAATAGCTCTCTATAAGATGTCCGGTGAACAAGCTGGCGAAATAGATTTAAATGATGATGTTTTCAATATAGAAGTTAATGAACACGTAATGTACGAAGCTGTAAAAACTTATATGGCGAATCAAAGACAGGGAAATCAATCTGCTAAAACTAGATCAGAAGTTAG
>CAYMUD010000550.1:0-1020 GCA_964393495.1 uncultured Clostridia bacterium
TTTTATTTCTTCTGGTTTCTCTATGAAGATTTTTTCATGTTTTGTAGCTATGTTATTTTCTTTGTCTAACAGTAGTTCTTCATATAATTTTTCTCCCGGTCTTAGCCCTGTAATCTCTATAGGTATATCTTCGTATGGTTTAAAACCTGATAAGTGTATAAGGTTTTTTGCTAAGTCTAGTATCTTTACTGGCTCTCCCATATCTAGGATAAATATTTCTCCACCTTTAGCCATAGCTCCCGCCTGAAGTACCAGCTGAGCAGCTTCAGGTATTGTCATGAAATATCTTATAATTTCTTCATGAGTAATGGTAACGGGACCACCTTCTTTTATCTGTTTTTTAAATAGTGGTATTACACTTCCATTGCTTCCCAATACATTTCCAAATCTTACTGCAACAAAATCGGTACTGCTTTTTTCTTTTTGGCTCTGTACTATCATCTCTGATAATCTTTTAGTAGCACCCATAACGTTTGTAGGATTTACTGCTTTATCTGTAGATATCATTACAAATTTTTCTACCTTGTGGCTTTTAGATACATTTACCATATTATATGTCCCAAATATATTGTTCTTAACTGCTTCTTTTGGATTGTTTTCCATTATAGGTACATGCTTATGAGCTGCTGCATGAAAAACTATTTGAGGCTTGTATTTTCCAAACACCTCATCCATTCTTTCAATATCTCTTACAGATGCTATAATTAGATTTATCTCTACCGTCGGATATTGCTTTTTTAAATCTAATTCCAATTGATATGCATTGTTTTCATACACATCAACTATATTTAGCCTACTTGGATTAAATTTGCATACCTGTCTACATATTTCAGAACCTATAGATCCTCCTCCACCAGTTACCAAGATAGATTTATCCGTAATAAGATTTTCCAAATCTTCTATATGGAGCTTTACTTCTTCTCTTCCCAGTAAATCTTCTATACTAACGTCTCTAATTTGACTTATCTTTACTTTTCCATCTGCCAAATTGTATATACTTGGTAGAGTTCTCATTTTAAC
>CAYMUD010000551.1:0-1018 GCA_964393495.1 uncultured Clostridia bacterium
ATAAAAAGAGAAGAAACAGCTGCTATAGGTGATAGTTTTAACGACCAGTCTATGATAGAATTTGCAGGCGTTTCAGCTGTAGTAAAGAATGGCAGAGATGAATTAAAAAAAATAGCTGACTATATTTCATATTCCAATGATGATAGCGGATTTTCTGATTTTGTAAAAAAATATGTTTTGCAATAAAAATACAAAAAAATAATTAAGCTCTGTTCGAATAGAACAGAGCTTAATTTGATTGAAATTTATGTAAATATAGTTAGGGGTTAACTTATTTATAGACCAAATTTTCCTATTTTTTCAGGAATAATCAAGTCGGCTTCTGTAGCAGCTTTTACATCTTCTACACTTGCATCAGGACCTAATTCTTTAAGAACTAATCCTTTATCAGTAACTTCTATTACAGCCATCTCTGTAACTATAAGATCTACTTGAGCCTTTGCTGTTAGAGGAAGATTACATTCTTTGAGTATTTTAGGTGAGCCTTTTTGTGTATGAATCATAGATATTATTACTTTTTTTGCTCCAACAGTTAAATCCATTGCTCCACCCATTCCAGGCACCATTTTGCCAGGTATTTTCCAATTGGCAAGGTTACCATTTTGATCTACTTGTAAAGCACCAAGAACTGTTGCATCAACGTGTCCACCTCGAATTATTCCAAAAGATGTAGCACTGTCAAAATAAGCTCCACCGGGTAGCAAAGTAACAGGTTGAGCCCCTGCATTAGTTAAGTCTTTACTTTCTTTTCCTTCTTCTGGTGCTGGGCCTAAACCAACAAGACCATTTTCAGATTGAAAAGTAACATCTATTCCTTCCGGGATAAAGTTTGCTACTAAAGTAGGAAGTCCTATTCCTAAGTTTACCAAGTCGCCATCATTTAGTTCTTGAGCTACTCTTTTTGCTATAAGAGCTTTCATTTCATTTTTATCTAAAGCCATTACTTTTCACCTCCTACGATATAGCTAACAAATATGTGTGGAGTTCCAACACAGTTAGCATCTAATTCTCCTATATC
>CAYMUD010000552.1:0-1009 GCA_964393495.1 uncultured Clostridia bacterium
GGAGGATACAAAATGAATCAATTTATTATATTTATAATTTTAATACTTGCTCTTGTAGCGGTATTAATAACTGGTATTATTCTAGGTATTTCAATTTTGATTAAAAAAAGAAAGGAAAAAGCACTTACTAAAACAATAAACCGTTTAAAAGGAACTGGTCTTGTTTTATGTTGCTTAATGGTTGTTATGTTAATATTTTCAATATTTAGTCAAATCACAACAAAAACACCGCCTATTTTGGATGAGCAAGGTGAAGTTATGGAAGGTAGTATCTCAGAAATAACAAAAATCGAGTTAAATGGAAGAAAAGAATGGATTAGCATCCGGGGCCAGAACAAAGAAAATCCAGTACTCTTGTTTTTAGCTGGAGGACCAGGTGGTTCGCAGATGGCAGCAGTGAGACATGACCTAGCAGACTTGGAAAAACATTTTGTGGTAGTGAATTGGGATCAGCCAGGTTCTGGAAAATCTTACTATGCAGCTGGTAAAAACACTTTAGTTGTTGATGATTATATAGAAGATGGATTGGCCATTACAGATTATTTATGTCAGCGATTCGGAAAAGATAAAATATATGTAGTTGGAGAATCTTGGGGAAGTGCACTTGGTATATTTTTAGCATCAGAGAGGCCAGATAGGTATCATGCTGTGATAGGAACTGGACAAATGGTAGATTTTCTAGAAACAGAGTTGATGGATTACGACAAGGCATTAGAGATTGCCGAAAAAAAGCGTGATCATGATAAAATCAAAAAGCTAAAAGCTAATGGTAGACCTCCATATTTTGGTGATGATGTTACTTGGAACAGTGCTGAATACATAAACTATCTTTCAACTTACATGAGCAATAATCCTAAAATTCAAAACAATGGCTACAATACATTTCGTGATATTTTTTCACCTGAATATGGAATTATTGACAAAATTAATTTTTTTAGAGGTATTATTTCGACCTTTAATCATGTATATCCACAGCTTTATGATATTGATTTAAGAGAAGATTACTCTA
>CAYMUD010000553.1:0-1007 GCA_964393495.1 uncultured Clostridia bacterium
AGTGGATAGCCTGAGCAAAAACTTCCTTGCCAGTACCACTTTCTCCATATATTAGAACAGGTGAATCAACTCTAGAAGCTTTAAATGCTATTTCTTTGGATGCTGATATATTTTTAGAATTTCCGATTATATCATCAAAAGTAAAAAGATTATTTGATTGTTTGAATTCTCTATCATTTACCTGTAAAGTGTTATTGTTCTTAAAGATCAAATTTTCATATATCCTAGCTAAAGAATAGACTATATTTAAAGTATCAGTATTAACAGAAGTATGTAGAAAAGAAGCATTTATAGTGCCGCATATATTATTATTTTTATCATAAAAAGGAGCAGCAGCACAACTAAATTCATGGAAATTATAATTATAATGCTCAAAACCTTTCACCAAGAATGGTCTTTTTTCTAACAAAGCAAGGCTTGTTGAATTTGTACCAATCAAATTTTCAGAGACATCCTTAAAATACCCTGCCTTTGGATATAACTCATCAAAATTATCAGGATAGTTAATTATATATTTTAATTTAAAATTATCTTCATAAATACTTATATTTATTTTCAAGTTTTTTACAATGTCACAAAATTCTTTGAAAGAAGGATTATTATACTCTGGAAGATTTTCAATTACATAATTATGTTTTTCATCGGGTCTAACTAAAATAGACTCATCAAAACTATAAAGAGGAACACCAGATTTTCTGCACCTTTTCCAAGAATTAAGGATATCTTCTTTAATCAAAGACCGGTCAAAATCGATGCCTTCTACAAAGTTCTCCCATAAATTTTTATTTTTTTTATCCATTTCAAAACACCTCCTTATACTATATATAATACGTGCACTTAAGTAACAATTATAAGCTTGCTTATATCTTATATCACTATATTTTACCATAAAATAGCAAGTATGAACTAACTATATAGTATATTTTATAACATTATTAGATTTTCAGCTAAGAAAAATCAAAAAAATGTGAAATAAATATCAATAAACCATTGTGAACATATGCCAA
>CAYMUD010000554.1:0-1007 GCA_964393495.1 uncultured Clostridia bacterium
AACTACGACGAATTTGTATCAGTAACAACAAGTTCAAATATAGATACAACAACAATAGGAAGCTACAGTGTAACATATACTGCTATAGATGATGCAGGAAACGAAAGCACAACCAGTAGAGCTGTAAATGTAGTTTCAAACATAGATTCAGTAATAACAATTTCAGGAATATCAACAGAATGGATAAATACAGCTGATGAAATAGAAGTACAAGCCTATGACAATACAACAATTGCAGGAGTATGGATTACAGCAGGAAGCATAACAGCAGATAGTTTTACAACATCAACAGCAGTAGATATAACTGAAAACATGACCTATGCAGCAGTTGAAAATGGAACTTACACAGTCTTTGTACAAGATCAGCTGGATGGAAAAACAGTTAAGGAATTTGTAATAGATAAGATAGATAAGACAGGGCCTGATTCAGTAACAATAAGCATAAGCCCAAGTGCAATTACAAACGGAGATGTAGAAGTAACAATTACAGCAAACGCTGCAGATGCACCAGTAGATTATATTGAATACAATATAAATGGTGGTGAAAATACTTCATATTCAGGAGTATTTACTGTTTCTCAAAACTCAACAGTAACAGCAGTTGCATATGACGAAGCAGTAAATACAACAACATCAACATTATATATTGACAATATAGACAAAACAGCACCTACAATAACAATAAGTGGAGATAATCCAGCAGAAGTAGAAGTGGGAAGCACATATACAGATGCAGGAGCAAGCGCAACAGATAACTACGATGGATCTGTATCAGTAACAACAAGTTCAAACATAAATACAGAAGTTGTTGGAACATATACAGTGACATATACGGCAGTGGACGCAGCAGGAAACACAGCAACTGCGCTAAGAACAGTAAACGTAGTAGATACAACAGCACCGACAGGAAGTGTTACAATAAACGGTGGAGATTTATACACAAGTGTTGAATCAGTAAATCTTACATTAAGTGCTGTAGGAGCAACAGAAATCGCAATATCAAGTAC
>CAYMUD010000555.1:0-1003 GCA_964393495.1 uncultured Clostridia bacterium
ATAGATGAAACTGGAAATACTTATACAGTGAAATTTAAGACTAAAAATGATGTATTATCAGCAACAATGGATGCAACAGTAGACGAAACAAGTTACCTATTTGGTCAAACAGCTCAAATTTCTTTGTCAGCAGAAGTAACTGATGGAGATGATGATACAAATGAATTAGTAGAAGTTGATTTATATAAGGATGGAGTGTTCGTAGAACAATTAGAAATCATAGATACTTTCACAAAGAGTGATACATATACCTTGCCGTCTACAGAATCAGAATTATTTGATGACGGATTTGTTTTAGATGATGGTGTATATACTAAGACTATAAAATATGAACTAACAGATAGCGGAGAATCTGAAGTTATAGCGTCAGCAGAGGTAGATATAGTAAAAGAAGGAAATGCTACTATATACATAACAGGAGATGATGAATATACTATATATTTAAATGGTGAAAAACTTGGTTCAGGAAATGATTCTAATCAGTGGACCAAACTTGATAAATATAGGGTTTATGTAAATAAAGATGCTTATCTCATAGCTGTAAAAGGCGAAGATACAGCTAAAAACATAGCTGGAATTACAGTAACCGTTAAATTTGATGATGGTAACGAACACATAGCAAACAATTCTAATGGTTGGGTCAGAGCTTTAGCAAAATATGATGATTGGTATAAGTTGAACTATGAAGCCAATGAGAATGAGTGGTTACTGGTTACAGATATAGATGATACCGATGGAAATTGGATTACAACAAATCCTGATACAGAAGAAAATCTTCAGTGGATATGGTCAAATGAAGCTGGAAACTTTCAAGAATCACCAGTATGGTTTAGATCGGTAGCTCCACAACTAAAACCAGAAGAGTACACACTTACAATTAATTATAAATATGAAGACGGAACTGAACCACCACCAAGTCATACTGAGACTATAGAAGAGAATTCAACTTACAATGTAGATTCCCCTGATGTTGACGGTTATACACCTGATATAGAAACAGTAA